>CAYTGJ010000019.1:38206-44054 GCA_964437245.1 uncultured Chitinophagaceae bacterium | reverse complement strand
TCTATGTAGTTGTAAATATTATAGTTACATCCTTAAGTTGACGGATATGGTGTCTTCACAAACGACTTCATTTAACTAAATTATTAAAACAACCAAATCAGGGAATAGAGTCATTCTTTTTTACCCCTGGAGGTATGCAAGTGGAAGCCCTTAGAAAGGGATAAGCCTCAAGAATAAACACGCTTGAGTAGACAGCCTCTCAGCATTTTAGTTCCCCAGAATTAAAAAGGTCAACAGAACTTATTCCATTGACCTTCGTTTCTTCAGGAGCAAGGCTTATTTGCTTTGAGCAGCAGCCTCCTTTTCTTTTTCCTTTTTAATTTTTTTAGAACTTCTTCCCAGCGGGGACAGATAGTTTTTAGGATGCATCTGCAAATCCTCTACCAACGCATCAATATTGGTGATCGTCTTGTTCAGGTTGTCTACGGTGGTCTTATCGTTGATCAGTGCCCCCAGTGAGCCTTCTCCTTTATTGATCTTTTCCGTGACGGATGAAAGATTCGCCATTGCAGCATTTGCATTGTCTACGATCCTTTTCAGCTCAAGATCATTCAGAGAATCGGCCAGGGTACCGAATTTTTCCAGGATCGGTTTCAGGCTTTTCTCTGTTTCTACGAGGGAAGAAGACAAGGTATTCAGATTCCCGGTAATGCCATGAATATTTTTTCTGTTCTCCGCCATCAGGAGTTTCAGGTTTTCTGAAGCAACCACCATATTGCCCAGCAGTTTTTTAATATTGCTGTTGGTTTCGTCGCCCAGAATCGCATTGATTTTCATGATAGTAGAATCCAGGTTGGACAACACAGGAGTAGCTTTGTCGCCCAGGATCTGCATAAACCCCTTGTCCCTCTCTCCTGCCAGGGTATCGCCGCTTGTGTATACTTTTGTATTTTTACCCAGAGACAACACGATGCTTTTACCACCCAGCAGATCAAGGCTTGCCAGCAATGCTTTGGTAGAGTCTCCTAATACAATGTCCTTGTCAACCTGGATCTCGACCTGGATCCTGTTGTTATGAGTCTGATCCAGTTCAATATTGTTTACTCTTCCTACCGTAAATCCATTGATGACTACAGGGTTAGAAACAGTCAGACCGTCAATATCGTCGTAAAAAACATAATAAGTATGGATGGGAGAAAAGAAATCCGTTCCTTTTAAAAAATTAAAACCCAGGTAAAGCACCACACCCGAAATCAAGGCCATGATGCCAATTTTTGTTTCTTTAGATATTTTCACTTTGAATAGCGCGTTTTCGATTTTTAAATATACTAAAATTATTTAATTCGTCGTTTCCACTTCATTTTTATACTCCTTGAATGCCCTGTATACGCAAGAAGCGATATAAACACGATTTGTCTTATTATTCATATATTGCTCTTCAGCAGCGTTGGTCAGAAAGCCGATTTCCACTAAGACCGAAGGCATATAAGTTTTCCACAATACCAGTAATCCCGCCTGTTTTACGCCCCGGCTGTTTCGTTTCAGTCGTGTTTCAAACTGTTTTTCAATTTTCCCGGCAAACCGGATACTGTTTTCCATAAATGCTTTCTGATAGTTGGCCATCAGGATATGTGCCATCGGAGAAGCGGGGTCAAACCCGTCGTATTTCTGGAGGTAATTTTCTTCCTTCATGATCACAGAATTCTCTCTCTTAGCTACTTGCAGATTTTCTTCGGAGGTATGCAGCCCCATGGTAAACGTTTCCGTTCCGGAAACCTCTTTAGGACCTGAATTGCAGTGAATGGAAATAAAAAGATCAGCATTGGCCTTATTGGCAATAGACGCACGGTCGTGCAATTCTACAAAAGTATCGGTCGTACGGGTATACACCACCTTGACATCAGGACAGTTTTCCTTGATGATTCTGCCTAGTTCCAGTGCTACTTTGAGGGTTATCTCCGCTTCTTTGGTAGACTTCCCGTGACACCCCGGATCTTTCCCTCCGTGTCCGGCATCGATCACCACCGTCCTTACCTTATATTTGGTAACCCCAAGTCCGGTAAAAGAACTTAGCACAATAATTGCAGACAGGACCCCTATTACGTATAAATTCTTCATTTTGTTTGAGTTTTTTTACAGAAATTTCGGCGTAAAAACTGCTGTAAGAAATATTCTAAAATAAAGTTCAAAGTTTAATGTTGGTTTTATACCATTTTATAAGTTAATACCATAAATTTGCCCCCAAGTTGCTAAAAAAAATTATAATTCTGAAGAAACATTCACATATTTTAAGGATCAGCCTGCTTTGGATGCTGTTTGTATGTTCTCTGAATACGTTAGCACAAACTCCACAGATCGATTCACTGAAGACTTTACCGAAAGACAGTGTTGCGCTTGAAATTCTAAAAGGAGACACCGCTGCGATCACAGCAGTTCCCGGCACTGTGGCAATGGATAGCCTGAAGGTACCCAACGAAAAGGGAGATATTGCAACCACCATCTATTATCATGCAGAAGATTCTATCATGATGGATGTCACAAAAAAGAAAGCCTACCTCTACGGAAAAGCGCAGATCAAATACCAGGATATGCAACTGGACGCAGAGCAAATAGAGATAGAATGGGAAAAAAATATCATCACTGCACGAGGCCAGGTAGACTCCACCGGTAAGTATACAGGATATCCGGTATGGAAACAGGGAGCGGATACTTATGTCACCGATTCGATGCGGTACAATATGAAATCCGAGAAAGGAATCATCCACGGCATCGTCACTAAGCAGGGGGAAGGATATCTACACGGAGACACTGCGAAACGTACACAGGAAGCGATCTATCTGAAAAACGGGGTATACACTACCTGCGATCTGAAACATCCTCACTTTTACATCAAGGCCAGAAGACTTAAAGTGATTCCCGAAGACAAGGCTGTGACCGGACCTTTCAACATCGTGATCGAAGACATTCAGACTCCTATCGGTTTCTGGATGGGATTTTTCCCTATCACCGACAAAAATAAATCGGGTATTATATTTCCCTCCTTCGGAGAAAACATGAACAGGGGATTTTCCCTGACCCGAGGCGGTTATTACTGGGCTGTCAACGATTACCTGGGGATAAAAATGGAAGCGGATGTATACGCCAACGGAAGCTGGCTGACAGACGTGACAAGCAATTATCTGAAACGCTATAAATACAGGGGGAATACACTCTTCTCTCTCGGAAGACTAAAAGAAGGTTTTAATGAAGATGCGATCGTAAACCAGACATTCAAACTCAACTGGCAGCATGCTACCATTGCCAAGCGAAACGGAACATTATCGGCCAACGTAAACCTTACGTCCAGCAAGTATGATAAAGCAACCAACGCTACTCCTTCCCGTACCAACAACAACAGTACTTCGTCTATTACCTACAGCAGAGTCTTCGGACGTACCCCTTTCAGCACCAGTGTCAGCATGCGGGCTACCCAAAACGTTTCGCAGGTAACAGCCCTCAACAATGCCAGCTCGATCTACAGCGTAACCCTGCCTTCCGCTACCCTTACCATGAACCGGATCAACCCGCTCAAAAGAAAACACGGCGACGGGAACAACTGGTACGAAAAGATATTTGTCAACTACCAGGGAAATTTTGCTTATGATCTTACGAACGTCAAACAGTTTTACGATCCTGTATACAAATCGATGAGGGATTCTACGCTGCAGATAAACCAGGAAAACCTGACGAATCATATTCTTCCGAACGCCCGATGGACATCTGCCCATAACTCTACGATCGCTTCCACCTTTAAGCTTTTAAAAGTATTGAACATCAATCCGTCTATCAATAACTACTTTAACCTCTACGGGAAAAAATATACGTATAGCTATGACAACGCTACCAACAGGCCAATCGCAATAGATACTGCCAATGGTTTATTTGCGACCTATTATATGAATGCTTCGGCAGAAATGAATACCCGTATCTATGGTACCTGGATCTCCAAAAAGAAAGGAATGATCCAGGGATTAAGGCATACGCTAAGCCCGAGTGTGCGGATGACGTACGCTCCTGATTTTTCAGAAACACCGATGGGCGGATACACCAAATACACGAACTCAAAAGGAGAAGCAGTGCCGATCAGTCAACACCCCAGCAACCCTACTCCGGCATTCAAGCAGGCTACCCTGGATTTTGCCCTGATCAATGTACTCGAAGCAAAAGTCCGGAACAAAAAAGATACAACCGGTACCAAGAACAAAAAGATAAATCTGCTGGATAACCTTTCCATCAATGGGGGGTATAATTTTGCAGCCGATTCTTTAAACATGAAAAATATAACGCTTAATACACGAACAAAGCTATTCGGTATTTTAGACATCAGCCTTATTTCTGAATTTGATCCCTACAAATATTACACAGACAGTATGCAGGAAATCCGGGGAGAAAAAGTGCTTTATGGACACCGTCCAATCAACTCCTATCTAATCAGTAACGGTGGACCTATTGCTCAACTTTCCTCTGCCACCGTTGCGATAGGAAGCCGTTTTTCTCCTAAAAAGAAAACCAAGGATCCTAAGTTTGACAATCCTAAGATGCAGTCAGAACTGGATTACATCAGAGCCAATCCGAATGAATACATTGACTTTAGCGTTCCCTGGAACCTTTCGTTAAATTATAATATTAATTACAGGCATAAAGGGCTGGAAGATCCGGTTGTAAACTCAGCAATCACCGCTTCCGGGGATATCAGCCTGACGCCTAAATGGAAACTGGTGTATTCGACCGGTTATAACTTCAAGGATAAATCCATCACCTATTCCAACTTTACCATTTCCCGCGATCTGCACTGCTGGCAGATGAATATGACGCTGTCTCCGTTCGGTAGTTTCCGTACTTTCTTTTTTACGATCAGCGCCAAATCTTCGATGTTGCAGCAGCTTAAGATGAACAAGCGTTCTCCTAACTTTATACAGTAGACACTGGATATCATTTATTTTTCATATACAAAAAACAGTAAACCCATTTTCATTAAACTTTTATACATAGCTTGTATGATAAGGAATCCAGGAATTTTCATCAATCATTTTTTCAGGAATATTCCCTTTGAAATTTTATAATATGTGCACTTTAGCTATTATAAATATTCAGCTGTTTTAAGTAATCTAAATCAGGTACATTCAAGCATATGAAGACTAACGGGGATATGGGGAATTTACAAGAGTGAGGGAACAGGAACAAAAAACAGGAATAGGATACTGGGAAAATATATGTGTCTGTGGGTTATTGTTGTTCCTCTTGCTGTTTGCTGGCTGAGCCCCCTTATCTACCAGGCAGTTCCTATATTTTAAACCTTAAATAATCAGTGACAGGTGCAATAAATTTTATCAAGGTTAACCAGGAATGAAACATCAGTATGAAAATGAGCAACAGAAACAGGAACAGAATGCTGACAAAAATTATCTGTATGTTGCTGTTGCTCTATCTTTATGACTATAGTCCGGTAGCTTTCATTTCTTTTTTTACAAAATCAATCAACTCGCGAATGTAGGCGGCGGAAAAATCAAACTTAATTCCGGCAGTCTGGTATATTTCACGAATCGGTTTTGTGTATCCCAATTTCAAGGCATTTACATATTGTTCAAATCCTTTTTTCGGATTTTCCTTATAGTTTTTCCAAACGGCAATTGCGCCTAACTGAGCTATTCCGTATTCAATATAATAGAAAGGTACTTCAAATAAATGAAGCTGTTTTTGCCACATGAAATTACGGAATTTTTCCTGGCCATTCCAGTCCGTTACATTATTGGCAAACATGGCATATACTTCATTCCATTTTTTCTTTCTTTCTTCTACCGAATGGGCAGGATTCTCATAGATCCAATGCTGGAAGCGATCGATGGTCGCTACCCATGGAAGCGTTTGA
>CAYTGJ010000019.1:24402-38196 GCA_964437245.1 uncultured Chitinophagaceae bacterium | reverse complement strand
CCCAATGTTCCATACTAATCAGTTCCATCGACATGGAAGCCAGTTCTGCTACTTCAGAAGGTGGATGTTTAAATACATTTAATTCCAGATCCTTTGATAAAAAGGAATGAAAGGCATGTCCTCCCTCATGTACCATGGTCACCAGGTCCCTCAGATTGGAGGTGGCATTCATGAAAATAAACGGTACGCCTATTTCATCCAGCGGGTAGTTATATCCTCCGGGAGCTTTTCCTTTTCTGGATTCCAGATCAAGATGCCCCATAGTCTTCATCGTACGGATACAATCTCCCAGATAAGAATCTATTTTGCCAAAACATTCGATCGTCTTATTCAGCAACTCCTCAGAAGTTTCAAAAGGCTTCAGAGGATTTTTTCCGAAATAGTTTACACTAAGATCCCATGGTTTCAATTGCGTCAGCTTCAACTGCTTTTTACGCTCTGTAGCCAGCTCATTGAGTACGGGTACAACTTCAGAAGCAACCGCTTCATGAAAGCTATAGCAATCCTCGGGCTTGTATTCAAATCGCCCCATCGCGGTAAACATGTAATCCCGGTAATTAGTAAAGTCCGCATTCAGCGCCGCTTTATTCCGGAGATGGATCAATTTGGTATAGAGATCGTCGAGCTTATCTTTCTCTTTATATCTTCTTTCGGCTATTTTTTTATACGCAGTTTCTCTTTTTTCTCTTTCAGGAGATTGTAAAAAATCAGAAGCCTGCTGCATGGTCAGTTCCTTCCCTTCAATCTCTACGGTCATGGCACCGGAAATCGCTCCAAACTTGTGTGCTTCCTGCTCCAGTTCGGTAAAGATCGGGATATTCTTTTCTCTGAAAATTTTAAATTCCTTTTCGATATTACGAATGGCGATCGCATACCCTGGTTCGCGCATCTCTTTCAGGAATACACTCCGGAGTGCTTTTTCATCCAATGAATTGGAATAAGGGGCTATGTTGGGTTGAATTTCCGCTACATAAAAATTAAAGGCATCGGTATATTCTTTATTGGTGGTATCGCCGGTCATACGAATGTATCTCCAGGCCATGTCTTCTTCCAATACAGATTCTAATTCACTTCTGTCCTGAAACCATTGCCTCAATTCCTCACGGGATGTGATCTTCCTGTTTTTTAATTCTTCAAAAAACGGTTTCAGGTTTTCCCAGGTAGTGACATTAAAGTCCTCGTTAAGAAATGTTCTTGGTTTTCTTTTTACTACTTCCACTTTTAAAATTGTTGATTTTAAATTACCTAAAACAGGTAGCTATACGTTTTATGTAAGAATGGTACAAAGTACCACAAATAAACTCATCGTTAGTCGATCTCGATTAATACATCTTCTGTGAGAGGTCTTCCCACGCAGGTCAGTACATATCCCTGCTTGATCTCATTTTCAGACAGACCATCCGGATCGTCCATTTTAATTTGTCCGTTTTTACATTTCCCCATACAGGCGGTACACATTCCACTCTGACAGGAATAAGGCAAATCAATATCCTGATCCAGGGCAGCCTCCAGAATCGTTTGACCCGGTGATACCTTGACTTTATAATCTTGTTTGTTATAACGGATCCCCACTACTACCCCACTCACCGAAGGATCTATGATGGATTGTTTTGAATCGTTATTGGCAGCTGTGACAAAGCTTTCTTTCCGTACCTGATTATGGGGTACTTTCAACAGATCCAGGGCCTGAAACGTTTCATCCATCATCCCCTGGGGACCGCAAACAAAATACGTCGCTTTCTCAAACTGTACTTGTTTGAACCCTTCCAGCAACATTTTAATCTTATCCTGATCCATTCTGCCGGTGAAAGGATGATTACTTTGAAGCGGTTGGCTGTAGATAGCATTGAAGAAGAATCTTTCAGGATATTTCAATTGCAGCGCTTCAATATTCTTCTTCAGAATCACTGACTCTTCGTTTCTGTTCGCATACAATAAAAAGATCTTGCTGTTCTTTTCCACGGCAAGAGTAGAACTTAAAATAGAGTATAAAGGAGTAATTCCACTCCCCGCTCCGATCAATACAATATCCGAAGTATTGGCAACATTAGGCTCGTAGGTAAATATCCCCGCCGGAGCCATGGTTTCGATGATGTCTCCCACCTTCAAATGATCTACGAGATACGTAGACATTTTACCTCCTTTGACTTTTTTTACGGAAACAGCCCATTCATCGCTGGTATGAAGAGAAGAAGACAGAGAATAGGAGCGTCTTAATTTTTCACCCCCTATTTCCAGGATAAATGTTAGAAACTGTCCTGATTTATAAGAGACATTCGTCGCTGGTTTATTAAATACGATTGTGATGGCATCGGCAGTTTCTTTGATTATTTCTTTTACTTTTAAAAAAATATATTGACTCATAATTCTATTCTTTCCTTATTTTTCAATTAGCGGTATTTTACCACAAAAATACGGAAAGCAGCACAAAATACAATCAATTCTCAATATCCCCTATTTCGCTAATTATCAATCATATAAAAATTCAATGATTATTTCTGCTGTCCAATGCGCTTTTGAGTTCTCCTATTTCTTTTTCTATTTCCCTTAGAGCCTCATTTTTACAATCGATCTCTTTTTGAATAATGACTTTTTCAAGTTCATCCCTATATCCAAATGCCTGCACCATCAATGCATCTGTATTAGTTGTTTCAGGAGGAATCTTTTTGATTAGCTCGGTACAAAAATCAAAATACTGCTGCAGCGTCTCTATTCGGTTGTCTGTTTTCATAAAAAAAATATAAAAATAAAACTTAATGATTAATCCACTTTTCAAGATAGTAATAAAAAAAATACAGAAAAATAAGTATAAATACGTATCACCTTGTACGAAACATAGAATATATTGGTAATTAATATCTTAAGTTACATATTCCCTGATCCACTCTGTATCCTGTCACTTTTTGTTAAAAAAAGTCTTGAAAAAACTATAGTCCCCCCCCTGTTTCATACTGTTTGCTTAAGAAATCTTTAGTACGTTTCAAACTGTCTTGTCCTATCATAATTTTACCGTTTAATATAAAGTTGACGGCTATGGTGAAGACACAAACGATGGCTAATAACAACAATCACATACGAAGCTTCGGTTTGTGTCCCCCCACAAACCATTTGTCAATAGAACAACCAAATCCGGGAATAGTGTCAACAATTTTAATTATTTCTGAATATAAAATAGTATGAATATTCAACTATGATACATCATCCGAACAATGGTATAGAGACCTTTATGAAGCAACCTATCAGCTACGATGTCCAAAGTTGTCCTGGCTTCTGTAGCTGACAGATTGCTTCTTCGTTCGGCCTACAGCCTCTCTCATCGCAAGGATGCTTTCGTTTTCTTTAAATAGTAAATAGTAATAATAGTTTAGTAAAAGAGTATATTCTAAATTATTAAAAAATTAAAAGATACCATAAGCAGTATTCCTGACAGGAAACTTTCTGAGACGCTCTCATCCCAGGTTCGTTGTGATCCAAAAGGAAATAAGCAACTCACGATAACGCCCGGTTTTAAAAGTTTGTTAAGGTCTATACATTCTCTTCCAGAGAGCATATTTTTTGTCTTTCAGCTCTGAGATCGTTCCATGAATACTATTCGCCCAGTAATTTCGCTGATTAGCTCCTCCTGCTCTCCCGATCAGTCTGTCAGCAATTAATATTTTTTTACTCGCTACATCAAAAATAATATAATAATACGCACCATCTTTTCTTACTTCATGGAGATGGTCACATAGTAAGACCATCCCAAGGCCATCCTTGAGGCCAACCGCATCGAGATCATACGTATCAATGATCGCTTGCAGATCGTTGTACGAAATATTGGGAGTATTATCCCGAAGAGAGGCTTCTTGCACCGATTTGTTCCGCTGCTCCACGAGTGATAAATTGTACTGTAAATCCGGTTTCCTTACAGCTCCGGGGAAATCAAATTTATTCTTTTCCTTGAGGAGGATTGCATTGAGCTCTTCAAATAAGGTAGTAAGATTTTCAAAACTACTTCCTACTACTTTAGCACGGGAAAAATCAACTCCCAAAAAAGTCAACGGTATTTTTCTGTCGAAAAAATCCGGTTCATAATAGACTTGTGCCGGTCTGGCTATACCTGTGTTTCCGGAAACAACTGAAGAAGTGCTGTTATCCTGAAATATATCTTTCCTCCCGTCCTCATATATTATGAGCAAAACCTCCGATTTCAATATTCTGGATTCCTCCTGATCCGGGCTCGTGTATTGCACTTCTGTATCCAATACAGTCTTTACTTTGGCCTTTATCTCTTCTCCGCTGCGTTTGATGATCACATCCTGAGCTATGCAGGAAAAAGAAATGATCAGGCCTAATAAACCTGCTAAACTATATCGTTTCATACTATCTTCAAAACTTACTAAATGAGAGAACAAGATAATAGAAGATTCCCATAGCACCATACAATCCAAAGATTAATTAGTATGGCTCTAAATCTATGATTTGGTTCCTTCACTATAAATACCCCACGGCCTGTCCCCTGGCAGGCGCTCCGAGTCTTGTCCCCTGACAAGACTCGGAGCGCACTAAACCATAGACAAGAGGCATTAGTATATAAAATTTTCTCAAAAATGTAAGAAGCCGGATGGCAGATAAAAGAAATCATGTTTTTACATCAATTGATTTGATTGATTTGATCGATTCGGTTCCAAGGTCAGGATCATCATTGCATTTTGCATCCCGGATCTGGTATCCGATCTCTCCCTCGATATTATTGCGGCATTTCCTGAAATTATTCAAATAACCAAGTCCCCAGAGGGGCAACTAACTGTACCTTAGCTGCCCCACATCCGGGTGTCGCCCTTCCTATGACCGCTCAAGGAATGCAACCTACTTTATCGAAAGAAGCTTTTCTGCTCTTGATTTTTTCTAAAAATAATATTCTGTATCATTTCCGGACACGGTTCTCTTAAAAATCAGAAGGTTTGAAGTCTGTAAACCATCCGCATTAGAACAGCATCCTGTTTTATTTCTTTTTGATGCTTTGTAGCTCCTGCTGCAGGTTTACCACCATGGAAGACAGTTTTTCCAACGAAATATCTGCTTTCGGGAAATCAGTACTGATATACGCTTTTGCTTCCCATATCTCATTTATTTCGTTTACGTCTACTTCATAAGGATCGTATACCTTATTGTCCGAGACCAGCCGAAGAGTTTCATTCTCCTTTATGTTGCTGTAAACCCTTTTGTATACAATCCCTTCTGTATTCGTCACCAATACATAGGTTTTATCATCTTTGATTTGTTTCCAGTTTTCTACATACTGACCAATAATGATGCTTCCGGAAGGCAAAGGCAACATAGAATCTCCTTTTATCTCAAAGGCCCGGTAAGTACCGTGTGTAAAAATAGGCAGATAGAATTTCGGTAACTCTGAAACATATTCTGGATCTGAAAACCCGTTCATATAACCGGCTGCTGCTTTCTGAGGGACCAGGTGAATATTTTCTTTATCATCTTTATCCACCGTCACTGCGAGTACTCTTAATTTATTCCCTTCAATGTCCTTCTTCCGTATTTTTTGCAGATTATTTCCTTCCGATAGTTTTTCCTGGATCAGTGCTTCTACAGGGATTTCAAATATTTTAGAAATCAATAGCAAACAATTCAGATTCGGTTCTGCACGACCTTCTTCGTATGCTCCCAGCAAGGAACGTTTTATTCCCAATCGCTCTGACATTTGTTCCTGGGTCAACCCTTGTTGTTTTCTAAGGAATCGTATGTTTTCGCTAATCAATGTCATAATAGTACAGTCTTTATGTTAAGCATAATAGCCACTTTCTTTTTCTGCAATAAGCTCTCTTACAGCGATTCGGGCTTCATAAATCAGGTGAGAATCTTTGGATAACCGTCTCAGCTTATCCAGCGGAAAATTACTGAAACTTTCTTTAAAGATCCCAATCACGGCCATGTAATGTGTAGACTTTTTCATAATTCTGACTGTTTTTGTATTCTGAAAGGAGGAGACAAGGACTTACGGCTCCCTACCTTTTAATCACCAAATATCTTTTGCTTTTAGTTCTTAGTGTTAATTCCTTTAGCAAAGGTATGCTAAATATTTTAACAAAACTAATATTTTTAGTAAAAAAATCAAAACTAATCGAAAGAGTCAATAAAACTACTGTTTTTCAGCAACCTAAATAATTTCCTAGATTTTCCCTTCTTAAAATGATCTGTGTCCAGGCGTCATTTTTATAAAGCCGGAACCCTTTATATCTCAACATTTTTGCCTACCTTTGCAATCCCTTTCACAAGGTGTGAAAGTAATACAAACCCTAAAATTTCAGCCCCATTGCTCTAAGGCTGATGTAAACGGAGCAAACTAAAAATTATGACAAATTTAGTAGACGATTTTGACTGGTCAATGGCCACCGACAGAAAAGGATTCGGAGGAAATTATTCAGCAAAAGAAAGAGAACAACTGGAGAAATTGTACGAAGGTACTTTGACCGAAGTTGAAGAGAAAAAAGTTCTGACCGGTATCGTAGTAGGAATTACCGACAGAGAAGTGATCGTAAACATCGGATTCAAATCTGACGGATTGATCGCCCTTTCTGAATTCCGTGATCAGGAAGAAGAACTTAAAGTAGGACAAGAGGTAGAGGTTTTCATCGAAGATCAGGAAGACAAAAACGGTCAGCTGATTCTTTCCAGAAAGAAAGCTAAAATAGTAAAAGCATGGGATAACATCCAGAATGCTCTTGACAAAGACCTTATCATTGATGGTTTCGTGAAAAGAAGAACCAAAGGTGGCTTGATCGTGGATATCTACGGTATCGAAGCGTTCCTTCCAGGTTCTCAGATCGATGTGAAACCAATCCGTGATTTCGACATTTTCGTAGGTAAGAAAATGGAAGTAAAAGTTGTGAAGATCAACAATACCAACGACAACGTGGTAGTATCTCACAAAGTACTGATTGAAAAAGATATCGAAAAACAAAAAGCAGAGATCCTTAACAACCTTGACAAAGGTCAGGTACTTGAGGGTGTGATCAAAAACATGACCAACTTCGGTGTATTCATCGACCTTGGAGGTGTAGACGGTCTGTTGCACATCACTGATATTTCATGGGGCAGAATCAATCATCCGGAAGAAGTACTTAAACTTGACCAGAAGGTTAACGTGGTGGTACTTGATTTCGACGATGAGAAGAAGAGAATTTCTCTTGGTATGAAGCAGCTTACTGCTCACCCTTGGGATTCATTGCCTGCTGAGATCGTAGTAGGTTCTAAAGTAAAAGGTAGAATCGTAAACGTTGCCGATTACGGTGCATTCCTTGAACTTCAAACTGGCGTAGAAGGTCTTATCCACGTTTCTGAAATGAGCTGGTCTCAGCACTTGAGAAACCCTCAGGATTTCATGAAAGCAGGTGACGAACTGGAAGCGGTAGTATTGACGCTTGACAGAGAAGAAAGAAAAATGTCTCTGGGTATCAAACAACTTACTGAAGATCCATGGACTAAACAAGATCTGCTTTCTAAATATGCTGTAGGTACTAAACACAGTGGTGTAGTTAGAAACCTTACCAACTTTGGTCTGTTCATCGAACTGGAAGAAGGTATCGACGGTCTTGTACACGTTTCTGACCTTTCCTGGACTAAGAAGATCAAACATCCTTCTGAGTTTGTAAAAGTTGGAGAGCAACTGGAAGTAGTAGTACTTGAGCTGGATGCAGAAAACAGAAAACTTGCTTTAGGACATAAGCAACTGGAAGAAAACCCTTGGAATACTTTTGAAACTATCTTTACCTCAGGTTCTATCCATAAAGGAACCATCGTTTCTAAAAACGATAAAGGTGTAATGGTAGAGCTTCAATATGGTATCGAAGGATTCTGTGCTTCTAAAAACCTTGTAAAAGAAGATGGTAAACTTGGTGAAGTAGGGGAAACTCTTGACTTCAGAGTACTTGAGTTCTCTAAAGATGAGCGTAAGATCAGTCTTACTCACTCAAGACTGAACGAAGCTCCTTCTGCTGACGAGAAAAAAGAAAGCAAGAAATCTTCCGGAACAAAACAGAAAACAGTAAAAGATGTAAACAAAGAAGTAGAAAAATCTACCCTGGGTGACATCTCTGCTCTTTCTGACCTGAAAGATAAGATGAACGAGAAGAAATAATTTTTCTCCCGTATCCATACAAAACGCAGCACCCAACAGTGCTGCGTTTTTTTATATCCCCCTCCCTTCCAAGTCCCCGCTCCTGATGCAATACATCCCATAAAATCTTTTCTTATATTGACTCCGATATGAACAAACCGCTCAAACTATTTCTACTCCTGTTTACTTTATGGGTACTGGCTCATCTTATTTTTATCACCATCGATGGGCTTTCTGATACTACCCGGCCGGCCAGTTGTATCCTGATCCTTGGCAATACGGTAAACAGGGACGGAAGCCTCTCACGTCGTTTACAAAGCAGAGTGGATCGGGGGCTGGAACTCTACAGGCAAAAGTATGCTCCCAAAATCATTGTCAGCGGCGGACTGGGCAAAGAAGGATATGTAGAAGCCAGAGAGATGAAAAAATACCTGGTGCAAAAAGGAGTGCCTCCGGAAGACATTATTACAGACGAAAAAGCAAAAACCACCAATGAAACGATGCTCAACTACCTTCCGATTGCAAAGCAACATCAGTTTCAGTCAGTAATTGTCGTTTCCCAGTTTTTCCATATTACCAGGAGCAAATCCATGCTAAGAGACAAAGGAATACAACCTGTCTATGCTGCCCATTCCTATTACGTTGAAATACGCGATATATATGCCTGTCTACGGGAATTTGCTGCATTTTATGGCTACAAGTTCAAGTACTTCTTTTCATAGCTTACCATCTTCCGTTAGTCTGTCAATCTAAATTTATCCCTATCTTTACGTCAAAGCATAAGAGCGTTATCGTGGAACTACAAAACCTGGGCAACAAAGCACAGAAAGCTGAAAAAGAAACCCAGAAACTCTTTACCAAACTTAAAAAGACCAAACCGAAGCAACTGGATTCGACTTTCGAGTTGCTCCACGAAGAGGTATTTGAATCCGTAGACTGCCTTGCCTGTGCCAACTGCTGCAAGACCACCAGTCCGATCTTTACGCTGCGAGACATTGAACGGCTCTCCAAACGTTTCCGCATAAAACCTGATGAATTTATCCAACAATACCTCCATATTGACGAAGACAACGACTATGTTTTAAATAGCGCTCCCTGCCCTTTTTTAGGAGCTGACCACTACTGCTTTGTATACGAAGACCGTCCCAATGCCTGCCGGGAATATCCACATACCAACAGAAAAAAGATGTACCAGATCCTTGACCTGACGTTGAAAAACACCTATGTATGTCCTGCTGTATATCAGATAGTTGAATCTTTAAAAACGAAACTTAAGTAGGCAATCCACATAATATCAAGAGCTTCTCAACAGGTTATCCACAAAGTCCAACCAATCGTTCCCCCACGTTCTTCCTCGCCGGAAAGAGTGGAAAGATTTAAAAAATATCATTTTTATAGGGTACAAACTATACAAATCCGTTAGAACTTGTTTAAATTTGCGCCTCATTTAAAAAGTACAAAATGGAGAATAATAAGTATTTCATTATTGATTTTGACAGTACCTTCACCAAGGTAGAAGCGCTGGATGAATTGGGCGAGATTTCGCTTAAAGATCATCCCGACAGAAGTAAAATACTACAGGAGATCACCGACCTTACCAACGCCGGTATGGAAGGGAAATCCTCGTTCTCCGACAACCTTAAGAAAAGAATAGACCTGCTTCAGGCCAACCAGAGACACCTGCCTCTTCTGGTAGATAAACTCAAAAACAAAGTTTCAGATTCTATCAAGAGAAACCGGAATTTCTTTGCAGAGTTTTCCGACAATGTGATGATCGTTTCCAGCGGCTTTCGTGAATTCATCGATCCGATTGTTACTGAATACGGGATTAAAAAAGAAAATATTTTTGCCAATACATTCGAGACCGACCAGCACGGCAACCTTGTCGGCTTTGACGCCTCCAACGTTCTTTCCAAAGACAAAGGAAAAATTGAGCAGTTGAAGAAAATGAAGCTGAACGGAGAAGTATACGTAATCGGAGACGGTTACACCGACTACGAAATCAAAGAAGCCGGACTGGCGGATAAATTCTATGCTTTCACCGAAAACGTTTCCAGAAACGCTGTATTGGAAAAGGCTGAATTCATCGCTCCCAGCTTCGACGAATTCTTATATCAGAACAATCTTCCAATGGTAATTTCTTATCCTAAAAACAGGATCAAGGTTTTGCTACTTGAAAACATACACCCGGAAGCGATCAAGCTCTTTAAGGGCGAGGGATATACCATTGAAACGGTTCCCAGTGCTATGGAAGAAGAAGAACTTTGTGAAAGAATCAAAGACGTTTCCATCCTCGGAATACGGTCTAAAACACATGTGACGCAAAAAGTACTGGACAATGCTCAAAGACTAATTTCCATCGGAGCCTTCTGTATCGGTACCAACCAGATTGATCTGAAAGCTGCCGTAAAAAAAGGAGTAGCGGTTTTCAATGCTCCCTACAGCAATACCCGTTCGGTAGTAGAACTGGTCATTGGAGAAATGATCATGCTGATGCGTAATACGATCGAAAAAAGCAATGCCATGCACAAAGGGAAGTGGGACAAGTCTGCCAATAACAGCTTTGAGATCCGTGGCAAAAAACTAGGGATCGTAGGATATGGCAACATCGGTTCGCAGCTTTCGGTGATTGCAGAAGCGATGGGAATGGAAGTATACTACTATGACATCGTGGAAAAACTGCAACTGGGAAATGCCCGCAAGTGCAGCAGCCTGAAAGAACTCCTCAGCATCGCAGATGTTATTTCTCTTCACGTAGACGGAAGACCAAACAATAAAAATATCATCGGCCCTAAAGAGTTTGAGGCGATGAAAAAGAACGTGATCTTCATCAACCTGGCAAGAGGTCATGTGGTGGATATTGAAGCACTGGTAGCTGCATTGAAAAGCGGTAAGGTCTGGGGTGCTGCGATTGACGTATTCCCATACGAGCCTAAAAACAACAAGGAAGAATTCATCAACGAACTGCGCGGTATTCCAAACGTGATCCTGACCCCACACATAGGAGGAAGTACGGAAGAAGCACAATTCAACATCGGGAATTTCGTACCAAACAGAATACTGGAATACGTCAACTCCGGAAATACTTTCCAGAGTGTAAACTTCCCGAATATCCAACTACCGGACCTTGGGAATGCTCACCGTTTGATGCACCTTCATGAAAACGTACCGGGGATCCTGGCCCAGATCAACAATGTACTGGCCAAACACAACATCAACATTGTGGGGCAATACCTGAAAACAAACGAGCAGGTGGGATATGTGATCACAGACATTGCGACCAAATACAACAAGGAAGTGATCAATGAATTGAAAAACATACAGCATACCATCAAATTCCGTATTTTATATTAACAGATCAAGAGCTTAACGTTTAGTGTAATTTAAAATACTAAACGTTAAGCTCTTATTATTTTAAATTAGTAATGAACAAAAAATTATACTTCACAGTAGGTCCATCTGAGTTGTACCCTACCGTCCCGAAGCATGTACAAACTGCCCTGGATGAAAAAATAGGGGTAATCACACACCGCGGGAAACAATTTCAGGATATCTATAAAAACACTGTAGACGGCCTGAGAACGTTGCTAAACATTCCGGAGGACTTTCATATTTTCTTTCTTTCTTCTGCCACAGAGATCTGGGAAAGAATCATAGAAAACTGTGCAGAACATAACAGCTTCCATTGTGTCAACGGTTCTTTCTCCAAGAGATTCTACGAGACTTCGAAAGAACTTGGGAAAAAAACGTACCAAGAAAAAGTAGACTTCGGAAAAGGATTCTATCCTGATGACATAACCGTACCGGCTGATGCGGAAATTATATGCCTTACGTACAATGAAACCAGTTCGGGAGTAGCCATGCCTGTTGCCGACATCCACAAATTCAGGGATAAGAACAAGGAAGCGCTTATTTTCGTAGACGCTGTATCCGGTCTTCCCTTCCCTGCCTTTGATTACAGTAAAATTGATTCCTGCTTCTTCTCCGTACAAAAATGCTTCGGATTGCCGGCAGGACTTGGCGTATGGATCGTCAATCAGCGTTGTATGGACAAAGCGAACAGCCTGCTTCAAAAAGGTAAATCCATTGGCACTTACCATACCCTCCCTTCTTTGCTGTCAAAAGGGAAAGACAACCAGACTCCCGAAACTCCGAATGTCTGGAACTTATTCCTGCTGAGCAAAGTAGTAGAAGACTTCAATAACAAAGGAATTGAGAACATTCGTAAAGAAACGGAATTAAAAGCCAAAATGCTTTACGATTACATAGGCAGCAGCCAGACCTTTTCGTATGCAGTGGAAGAACCGGCACACCGTTCTTTCACCACCATTGTGGCGAATACGAAAATATCCCCTGCTGAAATCAATAAGAAACTTGAACCTTTTGACATGGCGATCGGTTCGGGATATAGTTCTTATAAAGAAACCCAGGTACGTATTGCCAATTTCCCGGCAATTTCTGTAGAGCAAATGCAGGCTCTTATTCAAAAATTAAAAGAGTTGTTTAATTAACCCCTTAAGTAACCTTATGGAAAATCAATCATTCAATCTGCAAGAGCAAAAAATTCCTACCGGAATGATGGAAGTAGGACAATCCTATACCGAAGTGTTTTCTCTCACACAAGAGCAGGTGAAAGCATTTGCAGACGTAACCGGCGATCATAATCCACTCCACCTGGATGCTGAATATGCTGCTAATACCGTATTTAAAAAACCTATTGTACATGGGATTTTCGGGATCAGCGTGTTTTCAAAAATTCTGGGGATGAAATTTCCCGGAGAAGGAACCGTTTATATGAAACAGGAAATTTCATTTAAACGTCCTATGTACATTGACAGCAAATACGAAGCAATAGCCGTAGTCAAAGAGATTAACAGAGACCGGCATCAGGCCATTATCGAAACCAAGATAGTGGATAAGGAGACCGGTAAAATATGCGCTTCGGGAGAAGCTCAAATCATGAACAACGATAAAATATAATCAATTCAAATCCTGATTAATCAATCAGGATTTTTTTATTTAACACTAAAAAACAACCAAAACCGATTTTTAAATATCCCATCAAGATGGTACCCTATAATCCCAAGAGCTGGTCTCTTCTGCTGATCGTAAAAGGAGCTCTGCTACGCAAACTGATCCCTGGCATCATTGCCATCACGTCTGTTTCAGTAATACTTTGCTATCTCCACATGAAAGATATGATCTCTTTCCTGGAGATGAGCAATACGCTACCCGGCTATATGGGAGCGGCACTCGGTATCCTTCTCGTTTTCAGGAATAACACTGCGTACGACAAATGGTGGGAAGCCAGGAAAGAGGTAGGGGCACTGGTAAACGTTTCCCGGAACATTGCCATTACGCTCAACGGATTTCTCCCTAAAGACAACGAAATTAAATTTAAGGTGGCCCATCTTGTCGCTTCGTTTGCCTTTGCCATGAAAGGACATTTACGCAACAATGTAAAAACAGAAGACCTGGATATTCTTGATAAAGAAGATATGACGATCGTTCAACAAGCGGTCCATAAACCTGCCGCCATCGCCAATATTATCATGAGCAAAATAGAGACCCTGTGGAAAAACAAAGAGATTTCAGACATGCAACAGGTAGTTCTCGTCAATCAGGTAACAGGAATGGTAGACATTCTCGGAAAGTGCGAAAGAATTAAAAACACTCCGATC
>CAYTGJ010000019.1:11131-24392 GCA_964437245.1 uncultured Chitinophagaceae bacterium | reverse complement strand
CCGATCCCGATCGCATATGCGTTCCTCCTGAAATTTTTTATTATATTGTACGTGATGATTCTTCCTTTTGGTTTGCTGGATGAACTCAAATGGTGGTCTGTTCCTCTCAGTATCATTTTATACTACATCATGATGAGTATAGTACTGACAGCAGAAGAAATTGAAGATCCGTTTGGAAAAGATCTGAACGACCTTCCTATGGATGAAATTTCGGCCAACATACGAAAAAACATCATGGAAATAGTAAAATACGAATAACGCCCTCATATGGCAGTTACACTCTATGACATTCTTGGGGTCTCCCCTTCTGCCAGTGCTGCCGAAATTAAAACAGCCTATAAAAATCTGGCAAAAAAATATCACCCGGACAAAAATCCCGGTAGTGTATGGCATGAAGAACAGTTTAAAAAAATCAACCACGCCTACCAGGTATTGTCCGATACCTATCAGAAAAGGATATACGATTATCGCCTGGAATACGAGCTTTACAACAGACACAAAACAACCGTAAACCACAAGCCTAAGCCATCTCCTCAGTACACCCAGCAACGTACTCAGCAGCGGCCTGCCCAGAAAAAAACCTCTAGCTATAAAAAAGCACCTGATTCCGGCCAGTATTCCAAGGATGAAACGTTTTACGATCCGAAAAATCTTTCCGAAAAAAAATTAAACTTACTGGTAGTCAGCTATTATATCATCGCTATTGCTTTATTGGGACTTTATTATGAATACCAGGATAATCTCAAGACCCAGGAATTATTCGAAAAAGCACAGGCATACGAACAGAAAGAACAATATTTCAATGCGCTGGGAACTTATAATGCGATCCTGGCCCTTGATATAAAAAACGCAGAGGCTTACGAAAAAAGAGCGCTCGTCAAACTTAAAATTGAATGGGAGCCTTACGATATCCTGCATGATTTCAATGCTGCTGTGGAACTTTCAGGAAAGCCTTCTCCTACCCTGCTATTCGAACGATCCAAATGCCTCATGTCGATGCAGCAATACGATCTTGCGCTGAAAGATCTGGAAGATCTGCTGAAAACCAAGTCTGAAACCTTTTCGCACAAGGATTCCGCTTATTTCTATAAAGCCGAAATCAACTTCCTGTATAAAAATTATCCCCAGGCTATTTCCAACTATACTGCCTTTATCAAAACACATCCTAACTCGGGAGAAGCACATTCCAACAGAGCATTCTGTTATTACGAAACAAAAATATACAAAGCGGCCGTTTACGATTACAATTTCAGCATTCAGTGGCAACCCGAAAATGCTGAGTACTATTTTTACAGAGCTTTTGCTAAATTCGCACTGAAAGATTCCGTAAATGCTTGTAAAGACCTGCACGATTCTTTCCTGTTGGGCTATAGCGAAGCGGGAGAAGTGAAAGAGAACATCTGCGGTCCATACGAGCTTGTTTATTAACCTCTGTTTTTGTACTTTTTAATCATGAAGAAATATACACTGTTGCCGCTTCTCCTTTGGGGAATAATAATACATTTCTCTTTTGCACAGACAAATCCATTTACTACTCCCAATCAATACAGAACCGAGGCTAATCCGTACTACTGGAAAAACAGACCTCCTCATGCATCCTATTGGCAGCAGGATGTGCACTACAAAATCGAAGCGGAGATCATTGATTCTTTAAACATCATTGAAGGAAAAAAATATGAACTCGTCTATTGGAATAACTCTCCTTTTGCGCTGAATGAACTTTATTTTCACCTTCATGAAAATGCATTCCAGCCCGGTTCTCACTACCATGACCTGAACGAAAACAACCATGTAAAAGTAACGTTCGGGAAATATGAGCAGCAGGGACTCGGAACCAAAGTAGAAAACCTGCTGGTCAACAATACCTCCGTACGAACCCAACTCGATAATACGATTCTGAAAGTATTCCTGAACGAACCGCTTCGTCCGGGAGACTCCCTCACTGTTTCCTGTTCTTTTAAAACCTACTGGGATACAGGAACTATGCGAAGAAGGAATAAGACATTCGATGCTTTCGGGTACAAACATTTTGACGGAGTGCATTGGTATCCGATCGTCTCGGTATACGATCCAAAGTTTGGCTGGACCACCGATCAGCACCTTGATAAAGAATTTTATGCCAATTTCGGAACATTCGATGTTGCCCTTACCTTTCCACAGGAATACATTGTAGAAGCCACCGGAGACCTTATCAACAGACAGGAAGTTCTTCCCGACACACTGCGTCAGAAACTTGATCTGAAAAATTTTGCTCAAAAGCCCTTCAACGAAGCTCCGTCAGTGATCATTCCCAGCGGTACAGGAAAGAAAAAAACATGGATCTACCATGCCGAAAATGTACACAACTTCGCCTTTACGGCTGATCCTACCTACCGCATAGGAGAACTTGACTGGAAAGGGATCAAGATCATTACACTTGCCCAGGAACCTCATGCTGCCAAATGGCAACGGTCCGGCTGGTACACCAAAGAAGTGATCCGGGTATATTCAGAAGACTTTGGGATGTATGCCTGGCCTAAAATCATCGTAGCCGATGCCAAAGACGGGATGGAATATCCTATGCTGACTCTGGACAACGGAACCTACCCTCAACACCAGGGACTTCTGGCACACGAAGTAGGGCATATGTGGTTCTACGGAATGGTAGGTTCCAACGAAACCTACCGTGCCTTAATGGACGAAGGATTCACACAGTTTCTAACAGTATGGGCGATGGATAAAATCGTAGGCCCCGTCCGTGACAAACAAGGGAACAACAAATACATCGACCGGTATATCGACTCTTCTAATACCCGGTATGAAAACCTCTATTATCCATATCTGAACCACGTAGCCGAACAGTATGATGAACCGTTGAACACCCATTCTTCCGGTTTCAACGGAGCGATAAGACACGGTGGAAACTATGGTCTGGTCTACTATAAAACAGGGGTAATGTTGTACAACCTCCGGTATGTTCTGGGCGATTCACTCTTCATCAAGGCCATGCAGCATTACTTCCACAAATGGAAATTTGCCCATCCCTATCCTGAAGACTTCCGGCAAGCGATCATTGAATATACCCAGACCGATCTGAACTGGTTTTTTGATCAATGGATGGAAACCACCAAATACATTGATTATTCTATTGACAAAGTAAAAAAGATAAAAAACAAAAACGACGGTCCGCTCGAATACGAAATTACCTTCCGGAGAAAAGGGAAAATGCAAATGCCGATCGACTTTGTAGTTACGACCAAAGAGAATAAAACGCATCGCTATCATATTCCCAATACATGGTTTATCAAGGATTCCATTCATCAGACCGTTCTACCAAAATGGTACGGATGGGACCTCCTCCATCCTACCTATACCGCTACCATACAAGTACCCGGCGGTCTGAAATCGGTAGACATCGATCCTGACCATATACTGGCCGATGCTGATCTCCGCAATAATAAATGGGGCAACCACGGCATACGTACCACTCAATTTGATCACCGTGTTCCCAACCTGATACGTTGGGACAAGCAACGGAACTTCCTTCGCCCCGATCTGTGGTACAACAATTTTGATGGTGTTCAAGCTGGAGTACATGCAGAAGGAAATTATTTTGGAAAATATAATTATGCACTTACCCTCTGGGGAAATACGACTCTTGGACATTGGGACCAACGGATCTATGACAAGCGCTTTATTCCATTTGCATTTACCCAATCAGGGAAAATAGCCACACACAGATTCTGGCGCCACTCCTCCGTAAACGATCAGGTTTCTTATTACGGAGGAATCTTTTCTGTCAAATTCGGCTTCGAAAAAACATTCCGCAAACAGGACCAACGGAATCCAAGATTTTCCAGGTTATTTTTCAACGTTAAAAATCTTTACAACTTTGAAAACTATGACCAGTACCTCCTGAATCCCGATATGTGGGGCGTAGGGCTGCACAAAGCAGGACTCAACAACAACAGCCTGAATATGGGGTATTTCAAAAATTACTTCTACAAAAAAGGAAACGGAGAAATCACTTTTACGATCCGCACTCCGTTTTTCATTTCGGACTACAATTATTCCTGGATCAATGTAAACGCGATCAACCATCTTAATCTTTCCAGATTCGAGATAAGGTCACGTGTGTTTGGGCAGTTCAGCAATTCTCTCGCATATCCGAGGGAATCCGCGCTTATGCTCAGCGGCGCCAACAGTGAAGAAATGCTGGACAACAAGTATACCCGTGCCGGTGGCATGGTGCCTACTAACTGGCTTGGTTTTGGACCTTCCACCAATCACTTCCACTACGGGGGAGGCCTGAACTTAAGAGGCTACAGCGGTTACTATGCACTGGAACAGCGTAGTATTAATGGCACAGACAGTTTATTCCAGGGATATTACTCCAATACCGGAGCAAGCTGGAACCTTGAACTTGACTTCGACAGATTCATTAAAATAAAACCGAAAGGCATTACCAAAAATCTGAAATTAGATACTTATCTCTTCAGCGATATGGGAATACTTATTTTTCCTCAAAATGATCAGCGTTATATTCCGGGAAAATTCAGGATGGATGCAGGAGTCGGCACCAGCCTGACCATAAAATTCACTCCTTATCAGATCAATCCGCTGACCATCCGTTTCGATATGCCCTTGTTCCTCAGTGCTCCTCCTGCCGGAGAAGAGCCTCTTCAATTCAGGTATGTAGTGGGGATTAACAGAGCATTCTAAAAATAAGCTTCTATCTGAAAGTACAAACACAGGGCATTTCTTATGCTAATACTATACTATTTTCCGTTTGTAAGGTTATCCTTTGGTTATGCGCCTGATAATAATTGGCTGTTGTAAAGTCTATCAATGTCTGTATGCAAAAACCTTCCCAGACCCGAATAATTAATAGGCTCAGTTACTTTCTTTTCAGAATAAAACTGTCCTGAAACAACCTGAACGTGGAAAAAAAATCTTGTTCTAAAACAAAAATAACTCTCAACTGTACTTATTCTCTATATTCCTATATATGAAGTCAATAACCGGTTCCCGGTGTAATCATACAACAAATCCGGAAAGCGGTGTCCGCAACTATCCCCTATCATAATTCCCTGACTACAGACTTGTTAAAAGTCCCTATGCGAAAACACGCATTATCCACGATGCTTAATTAACGATGGAATATTACACCACAAAGATTGCATTTCACCCTGTTTTTGTGAAACTATTTGTTTTAACCTCCCGTATTACCTTTACAAAAAAGGATATCCATGATGAAAAAAGGCTTTTTATGTATAATTGCGATGCTTTTCACCGTAATAAGCTATGCGCAAAACGATGAGATTGATATCAAGTGGTTGCATTCCACCGAAGGGAAACAATGGAAAGTAATGGTCAGACCTGATGGGTATCAGCTTCCTACCTCTATGACGGATGATCTTTTCATATTCTTTTCGAACAGACAGTTTAAATACGATCAGTCAGGAACTCCGACCTCTGAGCTGTTGAATGCCAGGACTAAAACATGGTCTTACAACCCAATGAACAACGTAGTAACCTGGGAATTTTACATGCCCAACGGCGCTACCAGAAAAATGGACGCTGAGGTTACCTATATCGATCATGAACGTGCCGTACTAAATCTTTCAGAGAATGGTCAGGACCCTAACATTGTGGTGTTGATCACTCATTAATTAAAATTGATAACAAATGTTTTTGATTTTTGAATTTGCATCAAAGGCAAAGCAGGATTGTATTTTATAAAAAAATGCAAGGAAAACTTTTTCCAACCTAATAGAGCGAAACTTCGTAAAAATATAACGATAATATATAAGTAAAGTAATAACCATACTGGTATGAGAGAAAAACTACGTAGAAAAGTGAAAATCGGTGCTATTGCATTTCTCTTTATTTTTATATCAATGATTGCCTGGGGAGAAGGCACCAGACAGATAATGCCTACAGCCTCCGACACTTATTATCTTCTGATCAACCGGGGCGGAGGTCTGAATGTACCATTTGCGGTGTATACCCCAAACTCCATAACCTATCAAACGGGTACTACCTCTGAAGATTACCGGATGAACGTAACCACCTGTAGTCCAAACGAAAATATCCGATTCGGATTCCGGTCCAACCAAACAAATACCTGGGTTCGTGTAAAACGGGCTACTACAGGCGCCATTGTTTTTGGCCCGATGTTGATCTCAGCTACTGCAAATGCAGAGGGTAATATCAACACCTATGCCCAGGCTGTAGCAGGACCACGTTCAGTAGTAGGAGCCAGCGGATACAACGACACCGGTTTTGTAGCAACCGCTGCAGACGAGTATTATTTCGAATTTAACCGGGGAACCGGTTCTGCCAATACTACTTATAATACCAATGAAATTACCATGCGTTTTTTTGATGTGACGGTAACCAGTCCTTCAAATGCCGTAATCCCCGGACGACTATGGTCCAAAGCATGGCAATTTGCGGATGGAGGAAGTGCATTCAGAGGTAGCTTCTTTATATATTCGGACGATGGAATCGTAACCAGATTAAACTCAAACGGGATGCAGCCATACTGGTTTTCAATATCCTGTAATGCTACCGGAGTTTCAAATACAGGAAATGCAAACATAGACCGAAGATCTATTAGTGGCGCAAGTACTTACCCTCAATATAAAATTTTCCTCAACGACCCTGAGTTGGTCTGTTTCCCTACAGGAACCTATGGACAAATTCTAACTCCTCCCACCATCACAGGTTGCGGTAGTAACCGATGTATCAACTTTGATGTAGACAAACCTGGTAATATTCTAGTCACCCTGGATCTCAACGGTGTTCCTGGATATCAACCTGGCACCACTGACCGGCAAATCAGTTTTCTAGTCCCTGCTGCAGGTCCCAATTGTGTACCCTGGGATGGTTTAGATGGTTTAGGCAGTAATATTCCCACAGGTACCGTCATCACCGTACAGGTGGATTTTCTGAACGGGATCACCCACTTCCCTTTATATGACGGGGAAGAAAACGTGAATGGTTTTATTGTAAACCTGATTCGCCCCGGAGGCCCAAGTCCAAGGCTATTCTGGGATGATTCCAATGTGATTCCGGCCAATTATGGAGCAGGAACAGCACTGGATGCCATCACTAATCTCACAGGATGTAACATTGCGACAGGTTGTCACCGTTGGAGAAGCCGGGGAAGTAACAACTGCCCTCCTTGCTCCGAAACCCTGAATACCTGGTGGTATGCTAACATACATACCATGATGATCAATTATTCCAATACCAACGTCTTTACAGATGCCAACAATACCACCCCTGGAACCGGTTTTGCTTACAATAACTTCAGCTCCTGCGGCACAATTACTCCTATACAATTAAACGGTACAGTAAGCGGCCCTACCGGTGTTACAGGCCAGTGGACAACCGTAGGAGGTGACGGAACATTCTCTCCGAACGCCACTACCCTAAATGCCACCTATACTCCCGGTCCTAATGATCTTACGACAGGTTCTGTAATCATAAAATTAGAATCAGTAGGAGGAATTTGTCCTCCAGTGCCAGACTCCATGCTAATTACCTTGGTACCTCCTCCGCAGGTATTTGCAGGAGCAAATCGATCGGCTTGTAGTAATAATAATAATGGTACTGTAACCTTATCAGATGCCACCCGAAATATAGGGACTAATACAATCGTATGGACGGGAGGAACCGGAACCTTTACTCCTAACCGAACCAGTCTCAATATTTCCTACCGGCCTACGGCCGCAGAAAGAACAGCAGGTTCAGTAACCCTTACGCTGAATGGGACCGGTAATTCCGTTTGTCCTAACAGCACCAGTAGTATCACTATAAGTTACTTCAATGCTCCGACTGCCAATGCCGGAGCCAACGCCTCCGTGTGTTCCAATGGTACAGCGACCTTAAACGGAACGGTATCGACAGGTGCCACTCCGGCATGGACTTCAGCCAGTGGTTGTGCTTCTTGTTTCGGAGATCCGGCTTCAGCCAGTACTACCTATACCCCATCGGCCACTGACATTGCCAATGGTTCGGTGGTCCTCAGGCTAACGTCTTCTCTGAGTGGTTGTACAGATGCTACCAGTACAATGACACTGACCATTACAAGAGCCCCGATCGCCAATGCTGGTCCTGATCAATCCCTTTGTAAAAACAATACCACCACAACACTCGCAGGATCTGTAACCAATCCTCTCGGAGCAACTTCGACCTGGAGCTCTTCCAGTGGCTGCGTTTCTTGTTTTTCCAACCCTAACTCATTAACTTCTACCTATACTCCGTCCGCAGCAGATCTTGCGATCGACTCGGTGATACTTACCTTGAACAGCACAAGAACAGGTTGTACTCCTTCCTCTTCTTCCATGGTGATCCGGTATACCCCTATTCCAACCATTGATGCAGGCCCTGCAACTATGACCTTCTGTAGAGATAACCCAAGAGTACAACTACAAGGAATCGTGACAGGCCCTAGTGGTATCGGCGGACAATGGTCAGGGGGAGTCGGGACATTTGTTCCTAACAACCTGGATCCTCAAGCTATATACATCGTGTCTCCGGCTGAACTAGCCTTCGGTATGGCAGGACTTTTCTTTACCAGTATTAATAATGGCAACTGTAATCCTGTCAGAGATAGTGTTGCCCTTTACCCTATAGCAATTCCTAATGTAAATGCCGGAACAGACAGAACCGTCTGCCGCAATAATCCTACTGTAAGTATTGCAGGAACCGTAACAGGTGCTACCTCCGGAACTCCAAGATGGACTAGTCTGACTTCAGGTGTTACTGGCTTTGCGAATCCTAACACATTGAGCACTACCTACACTTTAAATGCTACAGACCTTACGAATGGCTACGTATTACTTGTATTATCTGCTAACTCGGTAGATCCTACCTGTAATCCTACTACCGATACGGTAAGAGTCACCGTGACAGAACCTCCTACTGTGAATGCAGGAGCAGACCAGAACAACGTATGTTTCAACCCTGGTACTGTTACTCTTAACGGTTTCAGCAGCACGGGAACCGGTACATGGTCCGGTGGAGCAGGAACATTTACTCCTAATGCCAATACAGCCAATGCAACATACAATTCTACCGCAGGCGAACGAGGAGGAACCGTGACCTTAACCTATACTTCCACTGGTCATGGCAACTGTATTGCTGTCACTGATCAAATGGCTATAACCTTTGCTGCACCGCTTACTGTTAGTGCAGGCAGCCCTGTTACAGTATGTTCTAATAACCCAACAGCCACCCTAAATGGTTCTTCTCCTCAGACAGGAGCGGGACAATGGTCAGGAGGAACAGGAACATTCAGTCCTAATGCTAACACTCTAAACGCAACCTATACTCCGTCCGCAGCAGAAATCAGTGCAGGTTCTGTTACCTTAACACTTTCTGCCACCAACACCGGTGCTTGTACGGTCCCTACCAGTACAGTATTGATCACTATTACTCCGGCTCCTGTACTGGAAATAAATTCAGGAGCAGCCTCTGTTAACATTTGTGCAGACAATCCTGTGGCCAATGTATCTGTAACCCTTCCGGGCGGAGGAGTAGGAGTAATATGGACAGGTGGAGCAGGAACCTATACTGCCAACAATACTTCTGCCAGCATTACCTATACTCCTACCAGTGCAGAAATTTTGGCTGGATCAGTAATACTCACTGCTACCACGACCAATACTGGATTATGTAATGCGGTGAACGATCAGATTACGGTACAGATTGCACCTGCTCCTACTATCAATGCAGGCTCTGACCAGGTTCTGTGTGGAAATACAGCCTCCGTAAACCTGAGCGGAACTGTCACCGGATCTACAGGAGGTACCTGGACTAGCAGCGGAACCGGTACGTTTGGGAATTCCAACCTGACCAGCACCACTTATACTCCTTCTGCCGCAGACAGATCATCAGGACTGGTCACACTGACCCTGACCTCTACAGGAAATGGTTCCTGCTTACCGGTAAATGATGAAATGATCATCACCTTTACAGTTGTACCTACTATTAATGCAGGACCTGATGTAACCGTTTGTTCCAATACGTTACCCGCACAGTTGAATGGTTCCGGCAGCCCGGCTACCTGGAGTGGCGGAACAGGAACCTTCAATCCCAATGCATCAAGCATGAATGCTACTTATACTCCTTCTGCCGGAGAAATAGGTGCTGGCTCTGTAACATTAACTCTGACGACCAATGCCTCAGGTGCTTGTCCTCAGATATCCGACCAGGTAACCGTTACCATCCTGCCTTCGCCAATTGCAAATGCCGGAGCGGATATGGTAGTCTGCGGAAACCAGAATGTAATCAACCTTGCGGGTTCAGTAAACGCTCATGCGACCGGAGGATTCTGGACCTCTACCGGTTCGGGGACCATCGCAGATCCTACAATTCTGAATACAACTTATACTCCTTCTATTGCAGACAGGGCAACAGGAAATGTAACACTGATCCTTACAACTACCGGGAACGGAAGTTGTGCTCCTCATGCAGATACACTTGTCATTACTATTTCTCCTACCGTAACTGTCTTCGCTGGTCCTGATCAGGATCTATGCCAGGATGGTGCTAATATTCCTCTTTCCGGAACAGTAGGCGGCGCTAGTAGTGGTCTATGGACAATTGTAAGTGGATCCGGTACGATAAACAATCCTACGAGCCTGACAGGAGCTACTTATACTCCTCATGCTTCCGATCTGTCTGTCACCATAAGCCTTGCAACTACAGGAAATCCTCCTGGGTGTTCAGCTCTTTCAGATGACGTGACGTTCACGCTGTCTCCTCAACCGGTTGTTACCGTTGGAGCCGATCAAACCGTCTGCGGTGATATAGCAGGAGTAGCTCTTACAGGAACGGTAAACAACGCCTTAGGACAAATCTGGAGTACTAACGGAGCCGGAACCTTCACCACTAGCAACACGATCTTAGCACCTACTTATATACCTGCAACAGGAGAAACAGGAACCCTGAACTTCACACTGACCTCTACAGGAAACGGAGTATGTGCCGGAACCTATTCTGCCAGTATGACCGTTACCATCACCCCACAACCAACCATTAGTGCTGGGATAGACAGATCTGTCTGTGTAAACAATGCTGCAATTACCCTTACGGCTACCGTTACTGTAGCAACAGGAGGTACCTGGAGTACGTTGGGAGACGGTACATTCTCTTCCATAAGCGGAGACGGCCTGACAGCGACCTATACCCCTGGTACTGGTGATATCGCCAATGGTACAGTAAATCTGCGCATCACTTCTACCGGAAATGGTACATGTAATGCTGTCAACGATATGATGGTATTGACCATCACTCCGGCTCCTACAGTGAATGCAGGACCAGACAGAATTGTATGCGCCAATAACTCGAATGTAGCGCTGGCCGGAAATGTAACTGTAGCCACGGGAGGAACCTGGAGTACACTGGGATCCGGATCTTTCTCAGGAACCAGTCCAAACGGGTTAAACACAACCTACACCCCTGGCAACGCTGATACAACGGCTCATGCGGTCAGACTCGTTCTAACCAGCACCAATAATGGAAATTGTCTTCCTGTAACTGACACCGTCAACGTGACCATCACTCCTACTCCTATTGTGAATGCAGGAGCTGATCAAACCATTTGTGCAGACAGTTTCTATGTAGCCTTGGATGCTAACTTCCTTCATGCTACAGCAGGTATCTGGAGTACTTCAGGAACAGGAGCTTTCTTCAACAGTAATGCTACCTACGATACAGCAACCTACGTTCCTTCTCCGGCAGACCGGGCCCTGGGAACCGTTACCTTAACCTATACCAGTACCGTACACGGAGCTTGTAACCCGGTAAGCGACAACCTTATCCTCACCATCACTCCGGCTCCTACCGTAACTGTGGGCTCCGATCAAACCATCTGTTCGGACGGTACGCTGATCAACGTAACCGGAACCAGAAACTCTATTCCTACAGGAATCAGATGGACGACCTCCGGAAGCGGTGTCTTTGGAAATAATACAGATCTGAATACAACGTATACTCCATCAGCTATAGATAGAGCAGCTGGTACTGTAATCCTCACTATAACCTCTACCGGGAATGGTAGTTGCAGGCCTGCATTTGCCCAAATGGCATTACGGATCACTCCTAAGCCAGTAGTGAATCCAGGTCTTACCATTGAAGCTTGTTCGGATGTATACCACACCGGAGTGCTCCTGAACCCTACAGTGCAATACGACTCTACATTGGAATGGACCTCTCCTAGCGGAGGAGTATTCGGACCGAATGAAAATACCAGAGCAGCACTTTATTATCCTTCAGAAGCCGACACGACCAACGGTACTGTACTCCTCACTCTGACAGCAATTGGTCGTGCCCCTTGTACTCCAACCTCAGCAGACCTGCGAATCAACTTCAGGGCTATTCCTATTGTAAATGCAGGACCTGACATCGAAGTATGTAATGGTTCTACAGGTAGCCTTAACGGATTGAGGGCCAACGCTCTTGGAGCCACCTGGACGACTTCCGGAACAGGAACATTCGCTCCCGATCAACATACCCTGAATGCAAGTTATATTCCGTCTCCTGCTGATACTGTCTCTGGAAGCGTAACATTAACGCTAACCTCTACAGGAATGGGAACTTGTCTGGCAGTTACAGACGAAATGGTCATTAACTTCAGACAAAGACCTGTAATATATGCAGGAGTGGACGACACCACGTGTGCCGATGCAGATAGTTATGCTCTGAACGGAACGTTCTCAAATGCAGGAAGTGTTGTATGGTCCAGCTCAAGCGGAGGAGGATTCTTCCCTCTTAATACCATGAATGCTCAGTATTTCCTTACAGCACAAGACAGTATAAACGGTATGGTAGTACTGACCGTAACCACGACGGGAACAGGTGCTTGTGCTCCGGTATCCGACAATGTAATCCTCACGATTTCTCCTGTGCCATCTGCCGATGCAGGACCTGCTACACTGAATGTTTGTGAAAACGATCCTAGCGTTACCCTGAACGGTACTGTCACCAATGCCACCGGAGGATACTGGTCATCCATCGGAGATGGTTCTTTTGATGATCCGGATCTGTTAAGCCCGGTTTACACATTCGGTCCGAATGATCTGGCAACCCGTACCGTTCTTATTACCTTTATTTCACAAGGAAACGGAGGCTGTCATTTCTATACAGACTCAATCAGAATTAACCTGACTCCTGGTACCGATGCAAATGCAGGACCAGACCGGACAATATGCCGTACAGACTTCCCTATCATATTACAAGGATCAGGAGCCAGCGGTGTATGGAGTGG
>CAYTGJ010000019.1:7959-11121 GCA_964437245.1 uncultured Chitinophagaceae bacterium | reverse complement strand
GGAGTGGAGGAAATCCTGCCAGATATAGCAACATCAACTCACTTACTTCCAGTTATAATCCGACAGGAGAACCGGAAGACATGGCCGGTACCCTAACCCTTACCCTGACTCCTACCGGAAGCTGCCCAGGAAACCCTGATGATGTAACCTTTACCTTCATCAATGGCCCAAGCGTAACTGTAAATCCATTGACTACTGTCTGTACAAACGTCAATACGATAAACCTTACCGGAACGGCTTCTTCCACCGGTAACTGGAGTACAACAGGAAGTATGAGCGGATTCGCAAGTACTACCGCAATCAATACGACCTATACATTTACTGCGACAGATAAAACAGCGGGACAAGTGAAGTTTACCTATACCATCCCTGCTTCCGGATTCTGTAACATGCGTCAGGACAGTGCCACTATACGAATCAATCCTACCCCGGTGGTAAATGCAGGACCGGATCAGACCCGTTGTGCTAACTCACTCACTTCTGTGACCATGAACGGTTCTTACACTGTAGCCAGTGGAATACAATGGTATACGGTAAACGGAACAGGAGGTCCTCTGACCAACCCTACCCAGGTAAACGCACAGTATACTCCGGTGGCCGGAGATGTACCGCTGACTCCTATTCAGGTAGTAATCGAAACAACTGGTCCTAGCTTCTGTTCTGTACAACGTGATACCATGTTGATCACCATTACCCCTGCTCCTACCGCTTCGATCGGTCCGGACAGTATTATGTGTGCTGACAAAACAGCCCAACTGACTGCTGTTACCACAGTAGCTACAGGAGGAACCTGGTATACGACCGGTACAGGAGGATTCTCTCCTAACAATGCACTTAGGACAGTCGTATACACCCCATCCGCTGCCGATACGGCTGCTGGAACAGTTACAATCTCTTACCGGACTTCCGGAAACGGTATCTGTAACGCAGTCAATGTATCGAAAATCATCACGCTGACAGAGAAACCTATTTTAACTGCAGGTATTGATGATACGATATGTTCGGGACAGGATAGTGTTGCTCTATATGCTGCTTCTATGGTCAATGCGCCTGGAATATTATGGGGTACCACCGGTACCGGTACGTTCTCTCCGAGCAATACCAGCCTGAATGCCTTCTACCATCCTTCCGATGACGACAAAGCGAATGGTGGAGCCATTATACAACTATCCTCTACAGGAATTGCAGAATGTGATCCTGTCGTAGACTATAAGACCCTGATCATTATTCCTTCCCCGGTCGCCAGTGTAAATGCAGGATTCGACCAGATCATCTGTAGGGACGAAACACATGCTCAGTTAGCCGGGTTTATTTACATCGCGACAGGAGCGAAATGGGATTGCCAGGGAGCTCCATGTTCGGGACAATTCCTTCCGAACGATGAAGACCTGTTTGCCAGATATTATCCATCTGCTGCCGATACTGCTGCAGGAGGAGTTATACTCCGACTGACCACTACTACCGGTAACGGTATATGTGATCCTGTACACGATGAAATGCGTCTGACGATCATTGACATTCCTCGTATCAATGCAGGAAACGACTTTACTGTATGTGCGGACACTGCCAGTATCCCACTCAACGGCTTGATCACTCACGCTACCCTTGTACCAACAGGCTATGCATGGGAAACAACCGGGAACGGTATATTTGCACCGAATGCTTTCGTAGCAAACCCTGTATACATTCCGGATGCAGCAGATAAGTCGAACGGACAAGTAAGCTTCCGGCTTACCTCTACCAATAATGGTACCTGTCAACCATACTCTGATTATGTGATAACCACTATCTTGCCACAACCTACGATCAGTGCAGGAATTGACCGGTCAACTTGTGCGAACGTACTGAACATCACGTTAACCGGTACGATGACACATGCTACAGAAGCAACCTGGACTACTTCCGGAACAGGAGGAATCGTTCATAATTCCGCCAACGGACTTTCTATGACCTATTCCCCTTCTGCTCTGGACGATACTGCCGGCACGGTATTACTGACTATCCGTACGACAGCAGGTTTTGGAATCTGTAGAGCAGTGGAAGATAATATGGTACTGACCATCGGACCTGCTCCGGTCGTAAATGCAGGAATCGACAGAACCATTTGTGCCGATAATAATAATGTATCCGTTACCGGGCATATCACTGTAGCAACCGGAGGACTATGGACCACCCTGGGTTCAGGAAGCTTTAGTTCAAATACCAACATGACAACAAGCTACCAGCCATCAGCTGCGGATACAGCCAATCATGTGGTCAACCTGGTCCTTACCTCTACAGGAAATGGTCTTTGTTTGCCAGAACACGATACACTCACGCTGACAATCGAGCCAAAACCAATTGTACACACAGGTTCTGCCATAATCTGTGAAGTAGAAAACGGAGCAGCTCTGAACGGAATCGTTCTCAATGCGGGAGGAGGTATATGGTCAACATCCGGAACGGGAACTTTCGCTCTGAATGCAGCCACGCTGAATGCTACCTATTATCCTTCAGCTGCTGATGCAAGTGCAGGAAATGTAACGCTTACCCTGACCTCTACCGCCAACGGTACTTGTAACAGTGTACAGAACAATACCAATCTGCATATCACCAGAATTCCGGTTGCCAATGCCGGATCAGATCAGTTCATTTGTCAAAATACCAATACCACAGTAGCAGCAACGCTGGATCCTTTGGGAGTAACGTATGAGTGGAGAAGATTCGACGGCACCATAATAGCTGCAAATGCCACTACACTGAATATCCTTGCGGATAAAGATACCGCATTCATTCTGACAGTGTACGATTATAAGCATTGTGCTTCGATCAGAGATACGGTACATGTACGTACCTTCCTGATGCCAACACTTACGCTGAGCGGTACCAACTGTTTCACTGACAGTAACGTGATCAATTCTGTTGCCACTCCGGGATTACCTCCGGTACCAGGTATCTTCCAATGGTATAATCCGGGAATTATGACAGGACAAAATACCACGGATCTATACCCTAACAGAATAGGTACATATCATCTGACCTTCTCTTACGGAGGCTGTTCGGCGGTGTCAAACAACTTCACTGTCAATCCATCCCCGACAGTTGCAGGTATTGATAAAACAAACTGTGTAAACAATGCAACGGTACTGGCAACGTCCAATGTAAGCGGAGGCAGCTCGTTCA
>CAYTGJ010000019.1:0-7949 GCA_964437245.1 uncultured Chitinophagaceae bacterium | reverse complement strand
AGATCACAGTAATATCAAACCTGACATTTGATACGATCCCGTACCGTGTAACTGTCAACAACGAGTTTGGCTGTCCTACTGTAGACAGTGTCTACCTGATTTCGATCGCCTCTCCTGTCATGACATTGGCGAACGATACACTTTGTCAGAATGAGGTGATCACCTTGTCAGCAGCGGTTAGCAACTTCGGAGTAGGAACTATTCCTCCGATCGAAGATTTCTTCCCGACCTATACATGGACGAGAGACGGTGTTAATCTGAACAATAACAGCAATACTCAGTTAGTCACCACACCGGGCCGCTATATCGTAGAGATCAGCATCGGCGATTGTAATAACAACAGAGATACCTCTGATGTAATCTACAACAACTTTGCAGTCTTTAACTTACCGGAGAGAACACAGTTCTGCCAGGAAATCCAGGGAACAGATACGCTGGAAGTAACCGGTACTCCTCCGGCAGGATATACCTACTCGTATCTATGGTCTCCGACCAATGAAACGACTCCTATGATTGAAGTAAGCCAGGAAGGATACTATCATGTTACTGTGACAAGTCATATAGGAACCAGTGCTTGTCCGATCTCCGACAGTGTGTTCGTAAGAAACATATGTGCTCCGAGAGTATTCGTACCGAACGTGTTTACTCCTGACGGAACGGAAAACAAGAACTTCCGCATATTTGGAAATCATTATACCGACTTCAGCATTACAATCTTCAACAGATGGGGTGAGGTGATCTTCTCTTCTACAGACCTTGAGTTTATGAAGAAGACAGGATGGGATGGTACCTACAAAGGCAAGCCAATGCCATTAGGTGTCTACACCTACATCATTTACTACAATGGTGAAGAAGAAGAATATCATGGTCCTTACAGAAAAGAAGGCGATGTCATGATCTTAAGATAATAAGTCCGGAAACCTTAAAAAGCCGCTATCAAAAATAGCGGCTTTTTTATTTTCAGATAATTCCGGAAGCTGCCGTAAGTCCCCCTCCTGCTCTTCATTAAACAGCTCCCCTTCTATCCTGCATCAAAAAAGATCCCTGGATAACAGAAGCCAGAAGTAAGATAAAATCTATTACCAATCCTCGTTTGAAAAGAGTGTAAAAATAAATGTTACTGAAATAAAAGAGTTGCTTACCTGCTGCAACTTCCCTTTTGTTTGAGAAGATCTTCTGCTATTAATTTCAATTGCTTTCTCTATCCTGCAACGAAAAATGATTTACCGTATATTTTCCAAAACTTCTTTTACTTCTACCCTTATTTCATGTACTGCCCTATATGTTTTTTCCCTGGTATTTGCTAACTTACCTCAGAAGATTCGGGCCCGTCCCGAAATACTGATCTCTTTCAGAGGAGTTCTTCTTACTATTTTACATTGAGCTACCACAAAGTTATATTCCTATGGAAATCCTTTTCCTGACAGCACTGGCCATCGCTCCCGGAATCGCCATATGCCTTTATATTTTTATAAATGATAAATATGAAAAGGAGCCTTTATCCCTGTTAGTAAGATGCTTTTTCTGGGGAGTCTTAAGTATTGTACCGGCTTTACTACTGAGTACCCTGAGCGAAAATTGGTTTCAGGAATCTTTGTTACTGGAAGTTTTCATAGGAATCGCCCTTAGTGAAGAACTGTCCAAATACCTGTGTCTGCGCTTTTATGCTTTTCCCAAAAAAGCATTTAACGAACCTTATGACGGAATCGTCTACTCTGTGATGATCGCTATGGGCTTTGCCACTCTTGAAAATATTTTATATACATTTGAAGGAGGTGTATCAGTAGGTATGCTTCGTATGTTTACGGCTGTACCAGCCCATGCTACCTTCGGAATTGTCATGGGATATTTTGCCGGACTGGCAAAATTCTCTCCCGGCAAAAGAAGACAACATCTTATGACCGGACTCATCAGCGCCACTCTTCTCCATGGAGCTTATAACTATTGCCTGTTCCAGAACGATTATCCGTTAATGACACTGGGTGCATTCTTATCTCTTTTCCTCGGTATATACCTTTCCAGAAAAGCAATCCGGCAACATATCACAGAATCTCCTTTCAGGACAGATCAAAAATTATAAGCCCAATGGCAGGAAATAAACTATACTTCAAATGGTTGTCAGGATTAAGATGCTTTTCCTTTCACAATGGATACTCCGGTTCCTTTTATGGCATCCTGTATCTGGAGAGTAAGTGTACAAGTGGGATTACTTCACCAGTCTGATCGCTGTTCTCTAACCTGATTCGTTACATCTTACGGATTTCCGATAAAACATAGGCTTGAATCTGAGGGAAAAATGACCGGAACTCGTCTTCAAATACCTCATAATGTTCTTTCAGGACAAAGACTCCCTTTTCCATCTTAGAGTCAAACTTCGCTCTTCGAGACATGCCGGCAAATACTCGTTCCAGCCCTTGCATAGACTTATAGTTGTATAACCAATCCTGCTTTTCCATATAAGGGAAAAAATGGTTGACTTCCTCGGGCATAATCTGCTGTTCTGCCCGTATGATTGAATAAACCGTTCGGGTAAATACTTCCAGCGGTTCTCCGGAATAATCTTTCCAGTAATGAGCTAAAAAATGATCGTAATAAATATCTGAAACGACTGAAGCGTATTTCCCAAAATAAGATCTCAGTCTTTTATTGGTTTGTGCTACAACTTCATTGTTGTCTGTAAATGTATCTATTTTGCGATGAAGCAGAATTCCCTTAATGATCCCCTCTCTGTAGCCTTCGTAGTCTTTCCCCTTGACAGCATCGGCGATAAAATTTCCTATGATAAGGTCTTTATCTTCTCCCGACAAAAATGCATGCGCAAGAAAATTCACTCTTCTGTTTCTTCCCGTTTTAGATGAGGATATGTTTTAAAAAGCTGAATCCCTAACCCGAATTCAAAATAAGGGACCACTTGAGTTTCACTTTTGCCTAAGCCTCTTGTTTCATGTTGGTTGTACATAACACCTGCCATGATATGGGTATACAATCGTTTGGCAAAATAGGTTTTCAACCCTGTACTTACAATCCCTATATAAGTGTCCTTTTGAAATTCAGTAGCCGATACGGAAGGCAAGGCCTCTGTGTCAGAAGCATACCCGGCATAGACAGAAGCGGTCCAGTAAAGGTTGTAGAATACGGGAGAAAGCTTGGCGATCTCCTGGGTATATCCTATTGAATAATAATTATAATTAGGCATCAGTCGTAACGTAGCGCCCCGGTAACTAAGATCTAATGACACCATTGGTCTGTATTTCCAGATACTAAGTCCACCATACAGTCCTGCATTAAATTTTTTCTTCTCCGGAGTAGAAATCTGAGCAAAAAGGTTAAACGAGATTAAAAATAACCCTAAGGCAACGACAATTCTAGGCATAATGCTATTTTTCATAAGTTAAATTTACTCTATTTCCTGATTTTATTATAATAATCAGGAAAGATTTTCGATGATAAAGTTGTGGTTAGTATATATACAGATATCAGCAGCAATGGTAAGCGATTCTTTTACAATTGCTTCAGCAGACAGATGAGAAGCATGCTTTTTGAGGGCAATGGCTGCCGACTGAGCATACATACTTCCGGAGCCGATAGAAGCAATCTGATTATCAGGCTCCAGCACATCGCCGGTTCCTGAGATAATCAGTAGTTCGTCTTTAGAGGCTGCAATAAGCATGGCTTCCAGCTTGCTCAGATACCGGTCCGTTCGCCAATCTTTGGCAAGTTCAATGGCTGCCCTTTTCAGATTACCTCCGTGAGCGCCCAGTTTTTCTTCAAACCGGTCAAGCAATGTAAAAGCATCTGCGGTAGAGCCTGCAAAGCCTACCACGATCTTTCCCTCCTGTAATTTCCGGATCTTTTTGACATTGCTTTTGGCTACCGTATTTCCCATGGTGGCCTGACCATCTGCACCGATCGCCACCTGGCCATTATGAATTACGGCGAGTACTGTGGTTGATTTTATTTTTGGAAATTCATTGCTCATACTACAATCATTAAAAAACGCTTTAAAGATAACCAGAATTTTATTTCTCCTAATAAAAAACCTCTCGGAAGGAGAGGCTTTTTTTATTATTTCATGTCTGAGCTCTATCAGGCTAAAATCCTGATCGGATCTTCCAGCAGTGATTTCAATGTCTGCAGGAAAGCCGCTCCTATCGCACCGTCTACCACTCTGTGGTCACAGGACAAGGTTACTTTCATGATGTTGCCCGGTACTAGCTGGCCATTTTTTACCACCGCAGTTTGCTTGATACCGCCTACGGCAAGAATACAGGCATCCGGAGGATTTATAATCGCTGTAAATTCATCGATCCCAAACATTCCCAGGTTAGAGATTGTAAAGGTATTTCCTGCCCAATCCGCTGGAGTCAGTTGCTTATTTTTGGCTTTGGCTGCAAACTCTTTTACTTCCGTTCCGATATGAGACAACGATTTATTATCTGCAAATCTTACTACCGGTACCAATAGCCCTTCTTCCACTGCCATAGCTACACCGATATGAATATGATGGTTATAACGGATCTTATCTCCCAGCCAGGAAGCATTGATCATCGGATGTTTTCTCAACGCTGCCGCAGTAGCCTTGATTACCATATCGTTGAACGATACTTTTACCGGAGATACTTCGTTTATGCTGGTTCTTGCTTCCATTGCCTTATCCATGTTGATCTCCATCACAAGATAGAAATGCGGCGCGGAATAAAGACTTTCGGAAAGACGCTTGGCAATTGTTTTTCTCATCTGAGAAACCGGTACTTCATCGTATCCCTCTTCTCCAACGATCTGTGGAAGTTTAACGGACGGAGACGATTTCCCTTCTGTCTTCTGGCTTCCGGACTGACCGGCAGAAGGTGTATAGGATTCAATATCTTTTTTAACAATACGGCCATGTTCGCCGGTACCACTTACCTGTTTGATGTCAATCCCTTTTTCTTTAGCCAGTTTTTTGGCAAGAGGAGAGGCTTTTAAACGGCTGTCTGAGGAAGAACTGGTAGAAGAGGTAGTAGAAGATGAGGCCGTCTTCTGAGCTGGCTCTTCTTTTTTTGTTTCAGCTTTAGCAGCAGGTTTTGAAGAGTTTGCCAGCAAAGGTTTATAATCCACTCCTGCTTCTCCTATGATGGCCAGTACTCCATCCACGGCTACGGCTTCTCCGTCTTTTACTCCTATGTATAATAATGTTCCGTCTGAATAAGATTCCAGCTCCATCGTAGCTTTATCAGTTGCTACTTCTGCCAGCAAATCTCCGGATTTTACTTTATCTCCAACTTTCTTTTGCCAGGCCACAATGGTACCCTCTGTCATGGTATCACTCATCTTCGGCATTGTGATCACTTCGGCATTGATCCCCGATACATCTACCGCAGGTTCATCAGCGATTTCAGGTTCGGCTGCTTTTTCTTCTTTTGGCTTATCGTTGCCGTTACCGCCGGACTTAATGCTATTTAACAAGTCGTCAATATTTTCGCCTGGTTTACCAATTACAGCGATCACACCATCAATGGGGGCAGCTTCTTTTGCATTCACTCCTATATACAATAGTGTCCCGTTTTCATAAGACTCCAGCTCCATCGTAGCTTTATCGGTTTCTACCTCTGCGAGCAAATCGCCTGATTTAACAGTATCTCCAACTTTTTTATGCCATGCTGCAATAACACCTTCTGTCATGGTATCACTCATCTTAGGCATTCTGATCACTTCAGCCATTGTAATTGTTCTTTATTTTAAATATTTCCAGTTTAGAAACTTAACCCAAAAATAATTTTTTTAATATTAAATACCATACTTGGTTGGTAAAATAATGGGACATCCGTAAAAAATACCAGAGTCCCCCGTCTTATTCCAGCAGTAAGTCTTCTAAAAAAAACAAATGAGCAATTGCAAATCAATTACTTATATGCAATTACTCATTTTTCACACAACTGAACCTGATTTTATTTTTTCCCGCTCAGAAAGCTAGTTTTTAAAGAAACTAGGACAAGGAAGTCGTTTCATTGGTTTATATTTTTTGGATTTGTGATGCACATAGGTGATGTTTAATTCATGTGCTCCTCCGGATCCAATAGTCTGAAGCTTGGAAACGGTAAAGTCATAGCTGTAACCGAAACTAAAAGATTGGTATTTCCAGCCAAGTAATACAACAAGTGATTCGTTGTTACGGAAATCCCGGTACCGTTTAAAAGGTAAGCCCCGGTACCATACTCCGGCCATCAACTGATCATAGATAAGGTACACCCCGATATCTGTCTGATCTGACTTTCCCTGTGCTTTATAGTGGAAGGTAGGGGTAAGACTTACTTCTTTTTCTTTCTCGAGGTACACGAGGTAACGTCTTTCGCGTAAATAGATTTTATATCCCCCCGTCAGGGCAAATTTCATAGGAAGACGGCTGATCCCGCCCCCCTGCAGGGACTGGTTAGGAGTATTGATATGATGGAAGGAAACACCTCCCCATAATCTTTCTGAGTACAACAATACCCCGGAGGAAACATCCGCATACTGCCTTCTCGGTCCTCCGCCATAAATGGTACCATCCCAGCCGCTCTGATCGTTAAAATCATCGGGAAATCTTAATTTGGAATAATCTACGTTTCGGTCTGCATAATCCAGCTGAAGTCCCGGACGTAATGTAAAGGTTGGGGAAATAGGCAATTCGTAAGCATATTGAAGTCCTACCTGAGTAGAACTTAAGGTAGAACCAGCCTGCCAGTCCCTGAAGACCTGGAGTGCGACTCCACTTCTGTATTTACTCCAGTAATTGTCCACCGCAAACATGGTCGTGGTATATTTACTTAAGGCTGCACTACTGGTAGCTCCTCCGATTCCGGGCCACTGTATACGATTGTGTAACGTTGCTCTTAAAGCATGGGCACTACCGGCAAAAGCAGGGTTTTGATACGTAGGAACCGCATAGAACTGCGAAAACTGAATATCTTGAGCCCTAGCTATATAGCTCACTAAAAATACCATTAATAAAACTACTCCCGTAATTCTTTTTTGCATAAAAATCCCGTCTTTTTATATAAAACCCATCATGTGATTATTGAACAGTATACGGACATTTCAAAAAAAGGATAGGAAAAATCGAACTATTTTTACCCGAATTCTTACGTTGTTACCGTTATATCCTGTTTCTTAGTGATTCTGAATCGCGATTAGTTTATTTTGATACCGGGCAAATTCCTGAGCGCTGATCCTTCCCTTTAATCCTCCCAGCGTAGATTCAGCATAACTGATCAGCTCCATATCCATACAAAGTTCCAGATAACTTATTTCAAAACGGACGGAAGGATTGTTCCGGACAATTTCCACAAGATAATCATACGCCTCCTGTTGCTGACCGTACTTACTGAGATAGGCTACCGTCACAGGGATCACTTCTTCTGAATAAGGGGCTTCCGACAATGTCTTAATATAAAGCGGCAATGCCCGGGCGGTATCGTTCAGCAATGCATACCCCGACGCTTTAAAGAAACTCCTCAGCATTTCTTTATCCGGATTCAATGGCAACTGCCCTGCTTTTTCTGTTAATACCGTTCCTTCTTTCAGTGCCGTTTGCAAAAGAAGAAACGTATAATTCCGCTCGCCTTCGGCATAAGGATTCAAGTCCTGTATGTTCTGTATGCCGGCAAATGTTTCTCTGGCTTTCGGCAAATTATTTTTAAGAATATAATAACGACACAGAGCCGCTCCTGAAAACAAGCGTATCCTAGGATTGGTAAAAGAGTTCACCATCGGCTCTACTGCCTCGGGAGCAAACGACTTCATATTGTATAACAGCCACTGAAATTTCTTTATTTCATCCAGGGAAGCCAGGGCTTTCCATTCTTTTATAGAGATCAGCTGACGCATGGTACTGTATACCCCTGCAGGATCCCGTTCATTCATCTGACTCAGCACAAAGAACGCCTCCTCTTTCTCTCCTGCCAGTATTATGGCAGGAGAGAAAGAGGAGG
>CAYTGJ010000018.1:22617-44447 GCA_964437245.1 uncultured Chitinophagaceae bacterium | reverse complement strand
GGAAGATCACCAAAGGTGTGACCTGTGACCGGGTACCTGTTTCGGCAGTGCTTGATTGCCCTGCCTGTGTGGAAGCGGTTGCTCCTACCTCTGTAGCAGTAAACACTCCAACGTACTGCGTGGCCACAACGACCGACATCACGCTCACCGCAACCGGCGGAAGCGGTGACGACCTTGTATGGTACAGCGGGTCCTGCGGTGGAACTGCTGTAGGAACAGGGACTCCGCTTACGATTACAGCCCCCTCAACAGCTACCACGTATTATGCCAGATGGGAAACTCCAAACTGTAATTCAGCCTGCTTAAGTGTTTCAGTAGATCCCGTATCACTTCCTACCGTAGCGGATGCAGGAACGGACATCACTCTTTGCAACAACAGCACTACTACACTTGCGGCCAATACTCCTGCGGTCGGTACCGGTACCTGGACATCGATCAGCGGTCCGGCTACCATTGCCAACGCTTCCAGTCCTTCTTCTTCCGTATCAGGTCTGGGGGTAGGCGATGCTGTCCTTGAATGGACCATCAGCAATGCTCCTTGTCCGGCTTCAAGTTCTCAGGTTACGATCCACCGGGATACACTTACGACACCGGTGCTTTCTTCTACCGGTGCTTCGTGGGATACCTGCGCAAATACTTCAGGAATCACTTATACCACTACACTGGACCGCTCTGTAAATACTGTTTACCATTGGTCTACCACCGGGACACTGAACATCACCAGCCAGTCTGACAACAGGGTGACACTTGAAGTAGGGGCCAGCGGAGGAACGTTGCACCTCATGGAAACGTTCGAATCCTGTAGCCTTACGGTTTCGAGACTGGTTACCATTTCCCCTCCTGTTTCTACCGCTTACGCCGGACTCGATGTTGCTCTTTGCGTGGACAATGCTACCTTAAATGCTTCGGTTCCATCTTCCGGAACGGGTATCTGGACCGTAAGCAGTGGGTCGGCTATCTTTGCTGATCCTTATGATCCTCATACTACGATATCAGGACTGAGCAGTGGAGCAAATGTACTTACCTGGACCATCAATGGCTGTGGTGGCCCGCTATCTGACGATGTACTACTGACGGTAGGAACTTCTAACCTGAACATTCACCTGGCAGGACCTTCGGATACTCTTTGTGTGGGCAATATGCGTGAACTTCATGCTTATATCAGCGGAGGCTCCGGACAGTATACCTATTCCTGGACCAGCAAAGACAATTCATTCCTGCAAACGTCTTCTAATAATAGTATAACCGTAAATCCGACGATCCCTGTAATGACTTATTATATACAAGCCACCGATCTTCTGAACAATGGTTGCAGCTCTAACATAGACAGCGCTGTCGTGCATACTACGATCAATCAGGAACTGGTCATTCCTAACCTGATCACGCCAAACGGAGATGATAAAAACGATGTGCTGCTTGTACGCGACACGAATAAGGGGAGTATTCTTCCTAACTCGGAATTAGAGATCGTCAACCGCTGGGGAGATACAGTATACAAAAGCAGCAATTATGACAACAGCTGGAAGGGAGACAGTCTTTCTGACGGAATCTACTATTATAATATGAAATCCGGGTGCGGACAAAACGTCTACAAAGGATGGATACAGGTTATCCGGTAAATAATTCATAGTTTCTACAAACATAAAAAGGCCCTTTATAAGGGCCTTTTTATGTTTGTAAGCGTTTTTAGTCGGCATTGTTTGTGAGACACAAACAAAAGCGAATAGATCGAAAGTGCTATCACCCTCGTTGCCCATGACCAAACAAATAGTCTACTGGTGCAATTTCATCAGATCATGACCTTTTGGTTTTTATGACAACGTTTTAATAGGCGCTGTTTGTGGGGACACAAACTTAAGCGAAACAAAGTACACTGGAAGTAATGCCATTTCATTACTTCCTGCTTTTTTTATTTTCATAGGTATTTTTAACGGACATTATTTGTGAGACACAAACAAAAGCAGACAGAGACATTGTTTGTATCACAAAAACTTAAGCGACAGGATGCTTTTCCGAAAAGGCCTACACAAATACAATGGTTTTATTCCCGGTCACGAATACCCTGTCATCCAATACCAGCTTCATGGCTTCTGCCAGTACTGCCACTTCTACTTCATGGCCAGCCTGAACCATATTTCTGGCAGTAAACGAATGGTCTACCGGCATTACTTTTTGTACCAGAATCGGGCCTTCGTCCAGATCATTGTTGACAATATGAGCCGTAGCACCAATCAGTTTCACTCCTCTCTGATATGCCTGACGATAGGGATTGGCTCCGATAAAAGCGGGAAGGAAAGAATGATGAATGTTGATGATCTTGTTTTCAAACCGCGCCACAAAAGACGGGGAAAGTATCCGCATGAATTTTGCCAGAACAATATAATCCGGGTTATGCAAAAGGATTGCTTCGGAAAGCTCATCTTCAAACTGCTCCTTCGTTTTATCCTCATGCGAAATATAATAGAAAGGGATATCGAACCGCTCCGTATAATCTTTGAGTACTTCATGATTTCCGATCACACAGTGAATACGGGCATGCAATTCGCCAAAATGATGTCTTGAAAGCAGATCACTCAGACAATGGTGTTCTTTGGTCACCAGTAAAACGATGTCTTTTTTCTGCTTAGGATTGATCTCAATCCTTGCTCCTGCAGGCAATTTAGCCTCCAGAGCCAAGTACAGTTTATCTCTGTTCAATTCTCCCGAAAGCTCCGAACGCATGAAAAAGGTATTGGTCTCTTCTTCTACAAATTCTTTCATGACCAGGATATTCAGGTCGTTTTCAAAAATAACGGTACTGATCTTTGAGATCAATCCCTTATAATCTTTGCAGGTAATCAGTAAGATATGTGTTTCCAAAAGGGTATTAAATTTTCATAAACCTTGATATGCATGGGCAGTATTTTATCCAGGGAAAACCCGGGAAGACAAAACCATTGCAGCCTCAAAGTTAACTTTATCAATTTTCAAATCTATGGCCAGCGTCTCAAAATAATGGATAATTTCTTCAGTAGCCATATTTCCTATAAGTTCATCTTTTGCCATCGGGCAACCGCCAAAGCCTCTCAAAGCTCCGTCAAATCTACGGCATCCAGCCTGAAAAGCTGCTTCCAGTTTTTCACGGGCGGTAGCGGGATTAGAATGCAAGTGTGCTCCAAATTCTATTTCCGGAAACCGGTTGCTTAACGAGGAGAATAAGAAGGTTATATTAGCCGGATCTGATACCCCGATAGTATCGGAAGGACAAACAATCCTGACCTCCAACTGTCTGAGCTTATTTACGAATTCTTCCAGATAGGCAGCATCATAAGGATCTCCATACGGATTTCCGAATCCCATGGACAAATATACAACCAGCATTTTTTCGTTCTTTACCACCAGTGCCTGTATTTCCTTCAGCTCTTCAAATGCTGCTTCAATCGTTTTGTTGGTATTACGCAACTGGAATGTTTCCGAAATTGACAAAGGGAAACCCAGATAAGAAATCTCCGGGTGACGGCAAGCCTCTTCAGCTCCCCGCAGGTTGGCTACGATGGCGAGAAGCCTGGTATCCGAAACCGACAAATCCAGTTTTGCCAATACTTCTGCCGTGTCCTTCATTTGAGGGATCGCCTTGGGAGAGACAAAACTTCCAAAATCGAGGGTATCAAACCCTACCCGGAGCAATGCATTCAGGTAGGCAGCTTTCAGATCTGTAGGAATAAAATCATGAAGCCCCTGCATAGCATCACGGGGACATTCCACCAGCTTGACAGCAGGTTTGTAGGAACCGGAATTTGGAGTCTGTATAGTCGTCATAAGACAAAAGGTTAAAACCAATGGCTAAAATTCAGGATCTGGCGCTTTTCTTAAATGATTTGCGTCTCCCCACATAGCCATATAACCACTTTAGCGCTACTGTTAAAATCTCTTCTACGCTTCATGAAGAGACTAAGGACGATTGAATAATGAGCGATTCTTTTTATAATTCAACAAGCCTCCTAATTAATGCCAGAAGCCTGGTTTATATTAAAATATCTCACTGGCAATCGCTTTCACCGCATCCGATTTACTCATTGAATAATAATGGAGGATCGGTACTCCTGCTTTCTTTAGCTCTTTTGACTGAGCAATACACCATTCGATCCCAATCTGCTTGGCTTCGTCGTTGTTTTTACATTTTTCGACTGCTTCCGCCAGTTCTTCCGGAATATCAATGTGAAAAACACTGGGTAGAACGGTCAGTTGTTTTTTGGTGGTCAAAGGTTTCAATCCGGGAATAATCGGGACATTGATCCCTTCTGCCCGGCAGGCATTTACAAATTCGAAGAATTTATTATTATCAAAAAACATTTGAGTGACAATATATTCTCCTCCCAATTCGATCTTTTTCTTCAGGTATTTAAGATCGGTCTTCATATTGGGAGCTTCAAAATGTTTTTCCGGGTATCCGGCAATTCCAATACAAAAGTCCGAAGGAGCAGCATTATCTACATCGTCAAACAGGTATTTCCCCTTATTCAGATCCGTGATCTGTTTGATAAGATCGGTGGCATAATTGTTTCCGTCTTTTTCTGCTATAAAACTTCCTTCCGACTTGATCGCATCCCCACGAAGAGCCAATACGTTATCAATTCCCAGGAAACTGAGATCAATCAGCGCATTTTCTGTTTCTTCTTTGGTAAATCCTCCACATATAATGTGAGGGACTGCATCTACATGAAAACGGTTCATAATCGCAGCACAGATCCCAACCGTTCCCGGCCGTTTCTTGGTCGCCACCTTTTCCAAAAGACCGTTTTCACGCTTTTTGTAAACATACTCTTCTCTATGGTACGTCACATCGATAAAGGGTGGCTTGAATTCCATCAGTGGTTCGATGGCTGAAAAAATAGAATTTATATCCTGTCCTTTCAGTGGTGGTAATATTTCAAGGGAAAACAATGTCTGCTTGGCATTTCTGATATGATCTACGACTTTCATAGTAAGAATTAATTGGAAGGATAAAATTACTTATTTTTTTCTTGTAATTCTTCTCTTATGAAAAAGTCTGCTCACACATCGAAAGAAAAACAGACAACACTACTATTTATGATACCAAAAACAGAGTGCTTATGATGAGGTCAAACACTCTTGAATAAATTCACACAAATATTATTTTTTTTAGTAGGTACAAAATAAAACTACCACCCCAAAAGAGGTGGTAGCGGATCATGTGGCAACAGCAAATAAACCACATTTGTTTATGATGTTTATTACAAAAGGGATTTAAATATACATAGTTGGGCTGAGAATAGCAATCAAAAAATTATTGTAAAAAGGCTTATCCTTTTTTTAAAATTTGTACTTTTTAAAGATATTCTAAAGGCTAAAAGTAAATAGTTTGCTCCCGATATGATTAATTGTAGCAGAAAAATATTTTGGAGTTTATTTCCCGACGGCCTCCCGTATAGGTTTATTTAAAATGCATATTCAAAAAATTATATTTTAAAGATATTAACACCCTGTGGATATGTGGATAACCACCTTTCCTGCCTTTCCACAAAGTCCGTTTCATACTCCTGTTTTCCAGCCCTTCATCCTTTTCTCCAACCACCTTTCAACTCTATCGCAACATACTCCGGTTCTGCAAAATTCTCTTTGATCACTTTTCTCAATCTTCTTCTGTCAGAGAGATCCTGCAGGATTCTATTATTTGTCTGAATAAGCATCTATCGTTAATTTAGACCGACGAAACGAATTGATATGTCCAGAAATAAAGAAGCCCTTATCCGCTACCGGATCATTAACAACTGTCTTCTGAACGGGAAAATACAAAGTAAAGAAGAGATCATGCACCTTTTCCGGGAAACACTGGGGAAAGAGGTAAGCGACAGAACCTTTGCCGACGACATTAAAGCAATGAGGGAAGACGAGGAACTTGGCTACCTGGCCCCCATTGTATTTGATAAAACCCATAAAGGATATCAATACAGTGACAAGAACTACTCGATTGACAACATTCCCCTGAATACGGAAGAGATCGAAGCACTTTCTTTTGCCGCCACTCTGCTTGACCAGTATAAACGGATCGGAATTTTTGGCAAGTTTACCGGAGCCGTCGAGAAAATCGTAGACCTGGTAAAAATCAGGAGAAAGATGGAAGCTGACCAGTTTGACCAGTTTGTGGAATTTGAAAATGCTCCGCTCATCAAAGGATCGGAATTCATCGAACCGCTGATCATTGCGATCAAAAACAAAAAGGTACTGGCCATTGAATACCAATCTTTCAGCAGTTCCCAACCCAAACAGTATATACTACACCCTTTTTACCTGAAAGAATACCGGAACCGCTGGTATCTTACAGGGCTGGACAATGAGCGACAAACCATTATTACACTCGGCCTTGAAAGGATTCTGGAGATCGGGGAAAAACCAAACCTTTTTTTTACCTCCCAGGTTTTTAATCCGAAACAGTATTTCGGGAACATTATCGGCATCTCTGTGTACAACGACCAGACTACTCCTGAGGAAATCATTATCCGTTACACTCCGCAGCAAGCTTTGTATATAAAAACGCAGCCTCTGCATCATAGCCAGGAAGTACTCTCCGAAAATGCAGAAGAATGCCTGGTAAAATATCATCTTTGTCCTAACTATGAACTACGTTCTCATCTTTTAAGCCTTGGGAAGGGATGTAAAGTCATAAAACCAGAATGGCTTCGTAAAGAAATTGCCGGAATGGCACAGGAAGTAGCCAACCTGTATCAATAGTAACCAGAATTTATCTCAAAAACAGCTATAAGGTACCAGATTCAGGATACCGGATAAAATCTTCCTAGAAAACATTAAACCAGCAACTCTATTGCCTATGAGCAGCCGGGATCTTGTACCCTGATTTTTGAGCTAAGTCCTACTACCTGAATTTCCCCAAACACATGATTGTCTCCTTCTAACACAGAAAAGCCGGAAAGTAAAGGACTACTTTCCGGCTTTTCCATTCATGGTCAACTCTTTTTATTTATTCTGCAATTGAATATTAAGATCTTTGGCTGTTTTGATCGTCATCATATCCATAAAGTGCTGTGCGGCATTGTAACCACCCGGAGCATAAGAGCCTCCCATCATATAAGTAGGTGTGACCTGCCCCTGGTATTTGGAAAAAGCATCGGCCCACTGCTTATGAACTTCCACGTAGGCCGCCAGTTTTTTTTCCAGGGCTCCATCAGCCAGCATTACCTTTGCTTTGGAGTAAGCCTCAGCATCCGCCAGTTCTTTGATCTTTTTAGCTTCCAGGACGGCCGCTTCGTAGGCTATTTTCTGCTGTATTTTATCCTGCTCCGCCAGTTTTACTTTCGTTTCGGCTTCCACCACTTGTCTTGTCTGCTCCTGCTTCTGGGTATATTCGATCTCTACAAGCGCCTGTTCTCCTTTTGCTTTGGCTGTCAGTGCCTGCTGCTGAGCGGTCATAAGTTCCTGCTTTGAAACGGATGCTTTGGTAGCGGCATCAATCTTTTTGGCCAGCATAACGTCTACTTTTTCCTCATAATCAACATCCGTAATAGCAGCATCGGCCACTGTGATCCCGTATTCTTTAATAGAAGACAATTTGCGTTTAGGAGCTTTTGTAGCCGGATCGATCTGAATTTTGGTCTCGTAGATCCGTTTGTTTTCTTTTTCCAGGCTATCGTATACGATCTTTTCCGAAACACTCAACAGGTAGACACCTTCTTTCAATTGTTCTGCAAAATCCTGGGCCATCTGGGCACGGCCTCCGCCGTAATGCATCTCCGAACTCATCAACTGTGCCGAAGACTGAAGGCATTCTTTGGTATAGGGAGCCAGTCTTTTAGTAACCAGGGACTGAGGAGTACGGTGCGCATTGTGCAAGGCGATCATCTCTTTTTCATCAGAGGGCAGGATGTACTGAACAATTCCTTTTATATTAGAAGTAGTAGCATCGTTGAAACGGATAGAGATCTGTCCTATTTCAATACTGTTGTCTTCCAACTCATAATTGGCATTTGTCTCCTGATAAAGGACAGAGATCTGATTCGGCCATTCTTTTTCTTTGGATAAAAATCCGGCATAAAAGAGCCCCGGAGAGAACTGGACGATCTGATTTCCGTCTGCCCGTTCCACTACAGTACGGTTACCGGCATCGTTCGAGATACGAGATACAAGAGGAGAATGAATAAAATGACCGCTCCCATTCCAAGGGCGATGGTTTTAAAATTTTTCATCATAATTTTAATAAGTAAGCAAGGTAATTAATAATAAAACAGTTTCAGGATCAACGATCGGAATCCGTTCTGGAAGTATTTCCGCGGTCTTTATCTTTTTCATTGAAATGTTTGACCAGCAGCACTACTACCGCATAGGCTACGATTCCAAATACTGCTAAAAATCCCACCGCTAAGGCTAATCGAATCATGGTTTATTTTTCTGTTTTTAAATTTTTTGAAATAGAGACAATTGAAAGAAAAAAGGGAAACCCTTAATTATTGTTTCAAGATAGGTCTTTTTTTGAGATTTTCAATTGAATATACGCAGCATAACGCTTCTGGTTGCCAGATAACCTCCTAATAATTATACACATGCCTGACATTACACAGACTTCACGGTCTCATTCGCTCCCCGCAGCCCTGTTGATATACTGAAATTCATTTCAAAAAATGGGATACAACAGGAGTGTTCAGGAACCGTACCACGGCACTAATGGTGTTGAAAAAAGGATGGGGGTATTTATCCAGGAGCCTATTTTTGAGATAACTGTAAAACAACATTCCAGGCGGAAGGTTGTTTTACAGATGCCTGACGCAGCTAGATGCGAAAGGTATTACTTCAGTATCGAACGTACCTTTACCTTAGTATTGAGAGGGACATCGTCCAGGTAGCCTACTACCAGGTATTTACGATAGATCTCTACCTCCTTTGCCAGATCAGGTTCTCCTTCCTCGTTCAGCGGAAAACATTTAATCCGGGCAAAATCATCCTTTGAGAAATCAGGATTGTCATTCACGTTGTATACATAATTCTTATGATCCTGAAGACAAATGACCGATTGAAACATTTTTTTCTTGACAACTCTTCCCATATTGCTATCATTTAATAGTAACCAATACATTTCTAAACCTTCTCCTCTATTCCGGATTTTTATTTTTTTCTATCAATGATCAATACCAGGGCTCCGCTCAAAAGCAGTACTACTCCTGTAACAGGCGGCCATTTTACTTTATGCTTCTTTTCCTTGTTAATATCCACCGGACCAAGATCTACTACTTTTTCTTTAGTAGTGTACGTAAAACCTGAATAAAGCAGGGCTACAATACCCGCTGCTACCAAGACCAATCCTATTGCTTTCATAAATCTGTTACTTTAGTGTATGTGTTAATTTTATTTTATGCGTCCCCGTTAGTCAATCGTAGGTTCTATTTTTTTAATATCAGGTTTTATCAGGCTGAATTCCGAAAACTGCCCTTTGAGTTTATACGATTTATCTGAACCTGTTATTCCTATTGCATCAATACCTACCGGAAAATCGCTTTCTGTTTTCAGTACGATCTTAACCGCCCACACCGGGAAGTTCAGGGAAGAGGTATTCAGCACAAGGTTTCTGCCTGCTGCTTTTATTTTTCCCGGAGGGAATACTGCTATTTCATATTCGGTACCCAGATCATCGTAGACCAGTACATTACTGATATACCCGGGATGTAACGATTCGACAATGACCAATTGTTTCGGAACGATCGGATCAGAAAATCCCACCTTAATGTACTCTTCTTTATTTCCTTTAGGTTCCCAGGCATTTTTATTTTGCTTTCCGGCCGGAAATGCATCCGGAGCTCCCACTACCTGTCTTGCCGAATATTCATCCCGGCTTTTCTCAGAAGAAAACTCCAATACATTTACCGCCCATTGCATTGTAGGGATCTGGGCTCCTGCCGGGAGTGAAAAGAGGACACATAAAACGATGATTAATTTTCTCATACGCAAAGAGTTTAATGAATTGTGGAGTGGACAGGATAAAAAGGCGGAAGAATTCTCCCGCCTCTAAATTAACCATCACACTTACTTATCCTTGTTTACTACAAGTTTTTTGTCCGGAAGACCGGAATATTTTTTATCCAACATCACCTGGATCTGTCCCTGAAGCAATCTTCTTTTTTTTCTAGTTGCTGCCGGCCAGGAATCCCGATCGGCGACGGCTATTACTCCAGCTTCTGCAAATGATATAAATGCCTTTTTCATAATGAAATAAGTTATATCAAGGTGGCTAAGCGTTTTGTTCTGACCCAAAATTGCTTTATTTTAAGCCCGATTCCGTTACATCTCTTTCCCTATCTTTTACATTATTCATAGCTGGATTATTTCCCTTCTTTGGTCTTTGTTTTTTCCTGTTCTTCTTTCTTTTTAGCCTTTTCCTTCTCTTTTTTCCTGATATATCCCCTCAGTAAAACATTATGACTGGCAGCATCCATATTCTGTTTGAACCCACCCGCTCCTTTCTTGATATTCACCAGAGCGTCGTCTACATTTTCAGCCATAACACTGTCCATCAGCAGCTTTCCGATCGTTCCCTTTCCTTCTTTTATATTTCCCATTACCACGGCGAGATCCTCGGTAATTCTTGCGGTATTATCAGTGGTCTGCTTTACATTATACAGAATATCATCAATACTTACCTGCTGAGCAGTAGCGATCGTATCATGATCTTCCAGTTGTTCAAGACAAGCCTGTCCCGGGAGAATCAGGAGTAATTTATTCCCCATCAGCCCATCCGAACCGATGATGGCGGTGGCGTTTTTCTTAAGAAATTTCCGGACCTCTGCATCGATCTCCATGTCCACCCGTACTGTAGAATCAGTAATCTGCTCGATATCGTCTACTATTCCCACATTGATCCCTGAGAAACGGACGTTATTACCAACCTGCAGTCCACTGATATCCCTGAATATTCCGCTTATATGAAAGGTCTTATGAAACAGTTGCTGTCTCTGTCCTACGAAGTATATAACCAGGATGAACAAAACGACGGCCGCAGAAACGAAGATTCCCAGCTTAAGATTATTTCCTTTGTTCTTTTTCATCTTTTTCTATGTTTACGACTATTTAAAAAACGAATTGATCCACTCATCTTCTGAGCTGGACAATTCTTCAAAAGAGCCCTCGGCATAGGGAACCCCATCTTTGATAAGGATCATCCTATTGGCTGTAATACGTGCACATTCTATATCGTGTGTGATAATGATCGATGCTGTATTGTATTTCCTCTGAACCTCCAGAATAAGCATACTGATCTCCCGGGAGGTAAGCGGATCAAGTCCTGTAGTAGGTTCATCGTATAAAATAATCTCTGGCTTCAGAATTAAAGTCCGTGCCAGTCCTACACGTTTTCTCATCCCTCCGGAAAGCTCTGAAGGCATTTTATCAATCGCATCCTCCAGCCCTACATTCCGGAGGGCCTCCTCTACCAGGCTGTTTTTCTCTTCGTCTGATTTAAACTTTAAGACCCTTAGCGGGAACTCCAGGTTTTCGCGGACCGTCATTGAATCATACAAAGCAGCACTTTGAAACAAGAATCCAACTTTCTTCCTGAGCACATTCAATTCCTCGCCGTCCAGTTCTGAAAGATTCTTATCGAGAAGTACGACCGTCCCTTCATCCGGCTCGATCAGTCCCACCAGACATTTGATCAGTACCGATTTTCCGCTACCGGATTTCCCCAACACTACTACATTTTCTCCCTGATCAATGGTGAGATTCATTCCTTTCAGTACTTCATTGGTCCCAAAAGATTTTTTTAAATGTTGTATTTCAACTACTCTTTTCATCGTTAATAATTTATAAAAAGGCTTGTCAACTGAACAGCGATCATATCCAAGACAAACACACACAAAGAACCCAGGACAACCGAGATATTAGCAGCATCCCCCACCCCTTCGGTCCCTTTCTGTGCATTGTATCCTTTATAACAGGCAATGATCCCTATTCCAAAACCGAAAAAAAACGTTTTTATAATAGAGGGAAAAATATCTGCGAACGTCAGCCTTCCAATGATCTTCACCAAAAACAGCTGAATATTAACCTCTCCCCTCAAATTACAACCGATATACGATCCGTACAGCGCAATGGCATCCGCTGCGATCACCAACAACGGAAGCATAAGTGTGGCCGCCAATACGCGTGTCACTACAAGGTATTTAAAAGGGTTGGTGCCGGAGACTTCCATTGCATCAATCTGCTCCGTCACTTTCATCGAGGCCAGTTCGGCTCCTATACCGGATCCTGCTTTTCCTGCAAAAATAAGTGCCGTAATCACCGGGCCCATTTCTCTTACAATAGAAATAGCTACCATCGCCGGCAACCATGATTCGGCCCCGAACTGAGCCAGTGTAGGCTGGGACTGTATAGTCAGTACCAGCCCCATAATGAATCCTGTAATGACTACCAGTGGTAATGAGTTATATCCAATCCTATAACACTGCTGAATGATTTCTTTAAATTCGTAGGGAGGTTTCAGAACTTCTTTAAAAAAACGTACGGAGAACCGGCTCATGAGCGCTACGTCTTCAAAGAATATTCGGACAGAACGGACCGGCGTATTTTCAGAGGTTTCCATATTTTCAGGTCAACGGCTTGTTTTTAGTATCCTCTACTGCTCCATTCTATATGCCATTAAAGGCACTATACGGTTCTTCGTTTTTTCTGATCCGACAAATGACCGTGTCCTGGTTGTTTCTAGTAGAGTTTTTTCAATAAGCCTGTCTAGTGGTTTCTTACTTTTCAAAATGATTCTTAACCTATTAAAAAAGTCGGAATTTCTTAGCTAAGAAACTCCGGCCAAAATTGTTACAGTCCTCCTGTATTGTTGCCCATAAAGGAGCCCCAATGAGCCGTGACCTCATAATAATGAGCATTTGTTTCCGGCCAGTGATTTCTGTCAAATCCGGGGGCAGATTCCAGAAACTTCTTATCGACGTCCAGCACAAATGTTTTCTTAGACGTATTCAATCTTAATGCCTGAAAAGGAACAGCAAACAATTTCTCTCCGAATCCGAGAAAGCCTCCATATTCTATAATCATATATTCAATTGATCCGTCATGTATATTCAACATGACATCTTTGATGCTTCCAAGATTCTCTCCCACTTTATTTTCGATCTTATCTCCTATGATCGAAGTTGCGGTCAACACACGTACTGGCCGGTTAGCATTAGGACCTAGCTGATTCTGACCGGTCAGATTCTCTCTATCCAGATTTGTGGTCGTTTTCATATCTGTCTCTTTTTCGTTTAACATAAATCCTTGATACAAATATGATCCTGTTTCGGGGATTATTTTTTACATCAATTCCCAAAACAATTACACTATTTAACGTCCACCTATACAAGAAGACTTTTACTCAATCCATGATATTATCTACTACCGAGTCATATATAAATGTTTTGAGGGAAGAAGATTTCATAAACAGAATCCCTGCTACGATGCCATAAAACAATCCGACCAGAAGAAATCCCCAGTAATTTTTCCCCAATAGCTCTCCTATCCACAATGCCAGGGCAATACTGGCTACAAATACGAAAAAGGAAACAATCACCACCAGTATAAAATGGAAGATCACCAGGCTCAACACATCAGAAGTTTTGGCTATAAACCTGAGTTTTATAAGTTCAAACGTTGTCTTAGTATACTCTTCCGCTCTTTCTAAAACCGGATCAAGCAATTTTTCTTTTGTCTCTTCCATAAAATAACTATTTAAATAAAAAGGCCGGAACAATTTTTATTCCGGCCATGTGTCAATTCTCTCTTAGGTGTTCTCGGATTTCAAAGAGAGGTTCTCCAGAATCTCGTCTGCTTTGTCTTTAAACAAACTGGCTTCCTGCTTTACCTCGTCCAAAAACTCGTCAAACTGATCTCTGAATGCATTGGAGAGGTCTTCTCCCTTCGCTGCGATCTTTCTTCTTGTTTCACTTCCTTTATCCGGTGCGAAGAGGACTCCCAGAACACTCCCCACTGCCGCTCCCAGCAATAAGGCTGTTACAATTTTTCCTGTGTTATTTGAATTTTCCATAATTATAGTTTTATCTGATGTATTTTAAAGTACTCTTCTTCCCTGAATAATTCTCAGTAAGACTGCAATAATTGCGATGACCAGCAGGAGATGAATGATCCCTCCGGTACTGTACCCGATAAACCCTACTGCCCATACGACAATCAGGATAACGGCGATGATATAAAGTAGATTTCCCACGTTTTATTTGTTTTAAATGTTGCTTGTTTATTTCTTTAATTCAACGTTTTGCGTGCTTAATAAAACCGGAAGCCTACTGTCAGTTGATACCATATATTACGGTATCTCGGATCGCTAGTAGTTCCATCTCCGTTATTATGCAGAATATCCCATCCTACTCTTCCTCCTACTACAAACCGGCTAAGATTTACATCCACCCCTCCCAGAAAGCATAACGTATTTTTACGCACATTTGAGTTTTCGAACTCCTGTTCCTGCTCTATGGTAAGAAGGGAACTGGTAAAAGTATCCTTCTGCTTCAACAAATAGGAAAACTGAGGACCTGCCAGTATATTCAGTACTTTAACAGGTTTAAAGGAAAATAAGACAGGCAAGTCCAGGTAACTGGAAGTACGTGTATAGTCATACCTGAAAGTAAGCATCGTACCGCTCCCCCTGTATCCTCTCTGGGAGAACAATAATTCAGGCTGTATCCCAATATATTTCCCGATAGGAACTGACAAAAAAGCTCCTCCGGTAAATCCCAATTTGGCATCTGCCTCCAGGTCACCGCCCTGGGAATCGTATATATTGGAAACATTCATTCCGGCTCTGGCTCCGATTGCAAGCTTTGTCCGGCTATCATCCTCCTGAGCTACTCCTTTACTGACCATCAGCAAAAGTATACATGAAACGAGAAACAAGTTTTTCATATTTTATCGTTTTGTTAATTTTTAGAAGTCTGTCGGTACCAGACTATTTAACATTATCTTTCCCTATATTTTTAAAAGCTTCTCCCATTTCTTCCATGTCGTGATTGAACTCTTCCTTGAATTTTTGCCAATCTTCATTTCCTCTTGCCTGGTAATCGTTCAGCTTTTTCTTGAGGTCACGGTTTCTTTGTTTCAGCTTATCAATCCTTGCCTCGTATGCTTCTTTCGTTTCGCCTTTTTCGTATTTCTTTTGGGCTTTCAACTGATCAATCAGTTGCTCATTGGCATCAATCCTTGCATTGATTTCTCTTTTATATATTTCGAGATCTGCCTGATATTCATTTTCAGCTCTCTCAAGCGTTTCTCTGGCATCGGCCACTTTGTCTTCTGAATTTTTCACTTTTGTTTTGGAATCGCTGTTACATCCTGTAATCATAGCAGTAGTCGCTAGTCCTGCTACTGCAAGCGCTAAAATTGTCTTTTTCATCTTGATCATGTTTAGGTTTAAAAAATAAAAACTGAGTATTTAAAATTGTAATTCGGAGATATATTTAATCACCTGCTGACGATTTTTCCCAAGCTTGGCCTGTACCCTTCCGATGATCTCATCCTCTTTTCCTTCTATAAGAAGAAGATCGTCGTTCATAATAAAGGCCACTCTCTGCTTGATCTTTCCCAAAAATTCGGTACAATGTCCCTGGAGTTTCGCTAGTAGTTTCATATTTTTTTCCGTTTAAGGTTCGTGATTAAGTTTCAATGAGTGTTTCAGAATTCTTTTTCAATACGGCTCTTATTCCCTCATTGCTTTTTTTTCCGTTGGTCAATCATTCTGTTTCCAAAAGGATCTGTACAAAATTGGTTGTTCTAACGAAGTCAAGTGTTATATAAATTCCTGTAAATATTATATCAATCACAGTTTCCTTTTAATTTCACTCCCCAAAAAGCCCTAATACCCTCAGCCACTTATTGTATCCTGAAATACTTTTAAATAATTTCCTCGTATAAATATCCCCCCCCCTTTCCAATGATATTTTACAAGAGAGGTCTGAAAATCATCCTCTGTTTGAAGAAAAAATTTTCATTCCCGGGCTCTTTTCAAAAATTAACCTTGTTTGTTTTCTGTTCTCCTCCTTCGTTACTATTTTACTGTTTTAAAATTAACCGCTTCAAAAATATCAGCTGTTATCTATGCTGGTATTTCTTTTATATGAATCCCATAAATTAAAAAACATGAGAATTATGAAACGGATAATACAAACGATATAAAACAAGAACAGGCAAGTTTCCCATATATTTGGAGACTACGATTTCTTATTGTTTTAAAAGAGATTAACTGAAAAATTAATATACAAGCCGAATGAGTATTCAATATCCTGTTTCTGATCTTCATGTAAGTTCCTCAGAGGAAGTTTTGAAAATATTTGAAACAAACCCTACAGAAGGGCTGACACAATCCGAAGCGGAAAAACGTACACAATCCTTCGGTCTTAATATATATGAGACTCAAAAGGCCAAAAGCATCTGGCGAATGCTGATAGAACAATTTAAAAGCCCGATCGTGTATATCTTGCTGGCAGGTACCTGCATCTCAGTCTATTTTTCAGATTATATCGAAGCCATCGCCATCCTGGTGGTTATCCTGATCAATGCATTGATCGGGTTTCTGATGGAACTCCAGGCCCGCAGCTCCATGAATGCGCTAAAGGAAATGGATGTTATTCAGACCCGGGTGATCCGGGAAGGTAAAAGCATGGAAATCCCTGCCGAAAAACTTACCCCCGGCGATATTGTACTGCTGGAAGCCGGAGACGTTATTCCCGGAGACGGCAGGGTGATCGAATCCAACCAGCTTCAATGCGACGAATCCGCTCTTACCGGCGAATCGCTTCCCTCAGCGAAAGAGGCTTCACCCCTTCCTAAAGAAACGGCCCTGGGAGATCGTCATAATATGGTTTTCAAAGGTTCTTCGGTGATGAACGGTACCGGGAAAGCGGTCATCACCGGGATCGCCCGGAATACAGAACTTGGGACAATCACTTCGCTCGTAGAAAATGCAGGAGAGACTTCCACTCCTCTGGACAAAAAACTGAATGTCCTTAGTAAAAAGCTTATATGGGTTACCTTGTCTATGACGGTACTCTTTGGCATCACCGGCTTTATTCAACAAAAACAATGGGGGTTGATCCTGAAAACTTCCATTGCCCTGGCAGTAGCCGCAATCCCGGAAGGACTTCCGATCGTTTCTACCATTGCCCTGGCCTACGGAATGCTGTTCATGGCAAAACGCAATGCCATCGTCAAAAAACTTTCTGCCGTAGAGACTCTGGGCAGTACCAACGTGATCCTTACGGATAAAACGGGGACGCTGACCGAAAACAAAATCTATGTAGATACCCTCGCTTTTCCTGAAGAGCAAATAAAAATACAGATCGAAGGAGAATCCTTACAATTTCCCGAAGGAACGATCCAACGCTCTGAAGAAAATTTTGAAAAACTAAAATTCATCGGAACACTTTGCAACAATGCTTATATAAAAGAAAACGATCATATGCCTTCCGGTGATCCGATCGAGATCGCCCTGATGGTATTATGCAATGCTTCCGGAGGAGTATATGAGGAGATCCGAACGGCCCACAAACGTCTTCTTGAAATCCCTTTTAATTCAGATGCCAAAATAATGGGAACGCTGAATCAAACAGGAGAGACTCAATTTGTATCTGCCAAGGGTTCTGTAGAACATCTGTTGAATAAATGCAGTAAAATACAGCGGGGTACTTCAGTAGAAGAGATCAGCCAGGACGAACTCAACACCATTCTGACAGCCTCCGAAACGATGGCTGCGGAAGGACTCCGTGTACTTGCCTTTGCTTATAAGGAACACGAACAGATCACGGAAGAAGACTTTCTGCAGGAGCTTATTTACGTAGGAATGATCGGGTTTCTGGATCCTCCCCGGACCGACATCAAAGAAGCGATCTCTTCCTGCCGGAAAGCAGGAATTAAAATTATCATGGTGACCGGAGATCATCCTATGACCGCTCTCAACATTGCAAAAAAGACCGGACTAGTAGACGAAAAGGAAGAAAACGTCATCAACGGCAAAGACATTCCTGAGGCAGAATCACTCTCCGAAGAATGGAAACAGAAAATATTATCCACTTCCGTATTTGCCCGTACTACTCCGAAACAAAAACTGGAAATCACGGATATCTATCAGCAAGAGAATTACATCGTAGCCATGACCGGTGACGGAGTAAACGATGCGCCTGCCCTGAAAAAATCAGACATCGGAATCGCCATGGGGCTAAGAGGTACCCAGGTAGCCAAAGAAACGGCCAGCATTGTTCTGAAAGACGATTCGTTCACCTCTATTTCCGCAGCCGTAGCCCATGGGAGAGCTATATTTCAGAACATTCAGAAATTCGTGGTGTACCTGGTCTCCTGCAACCTGAGCGAAATATTTATTGTGATTAGTCTCGGTTTCTTTGCCCATGCCTCCACACTTCTTCCACTCCAGATCTTATTCTTAAATATGGTTACCGATGTTTTTCCAGCCCTGGCACTCGGATTGGGCAAAGGAGACGAAACGGTCATGGACAGGCCACCGAGAGATCCCCGGAAAGACCTGATCACTTCTAAACAATGGCTGCTCATCGTTATTGATTCAATGATCATTACCCTCGCCGTCATAGGAGCAGTGGTATACTGCCGTACTATCCACACAGACGACACCACGATCAATAATGTCGCCTTTCTTACCCTCGCCCTTTCCCAATTGGTCCATGTATTTAATATGTCTTCGCTACACTCCGGTTTTATCTTTAATGATGTAACCAAAAATAAATTTATATGGCTGGCGATCCTGCTATGTACAGGATCTCTGATCACTGTTTTTGCCATTCCACAGTTAAGAGAGGTCCTAAACCTTACCCCCCTTCCCCTTTCGATCTGGGGGATCGCCCTCACCGCCAGTATGTTTCCACTGGTTGTACTACAAGTTTATAAACTGGTCTACAAACTGACCCACAAACATTAATACTTTTGTCTTAATGGGCGATAAAGACCAGACACTCAAGAGGTGATCAAATACAGATCACCTCTTGTTGCAAACCGTTCTCTCCTTTTATAAGAAGCCATTTGCACTAAATGATTAAAACGAAAAGACTTGATGTGCTCTTCCTGTTTTTTTCGTAGTTTTATTGATTATTGTTTTCAGAAAAGAACATGGAATTAATCATCATTATTTTATTAGTCTTATTGAACGGCATTTTTGCAATGAGTGAACTCTCCTTAGTCTCCTCCCGGAGATATAAGCTGGAAAATGCCGCTCAGAAAGGAAATAAAGCTGCCAAGACAGCCTTAACCCTGGCCGACAACCCGACAAAATTTTTAAGTACGGTCCAAATTGGTATTACCCTGATAGGAATATTGCTGGGAGTCTACAGCGGGGATAGCATTGCAAAAGACGTTACAACCTTTATTTCCAAAATAGATTTTCTCCGTGCCTATGCCTCGCAGATCGGTACGGGAATTTCCGTTCTGTTTATCACTTATCTTTCTATCGTACTCGGAGAACTTTTTCCTAAACGCATAGGACTGACCTTTCCCGAACCGGTTGCTCTGCTGATCGCACGGCCTATGAATTTCCTGTCTCAGGTGACCTCTCCTTTCGTATGGTTATTGACCATATCCAACAATATTCTGCTGAATATATTCGGGATTCAAAAAAACGGAGACAACAGGATCACGGAAGACGAAATCAAAGCGATCATAAAAGAAAGTACTGAAGGAGGAGAAATCCAGGAAATCGAACAGGATATCGTAGAGCGGGTCTTTGAGCTGGGCGACAAAAAAGTAAATTCTCTGTATACGCATCGAAACGATCTTGTATACTTTGATATGTCGGACAACTGGGAACGTATCAGACAAAAAATAAATCAGGAAAAACACTCTGCCTATCCCGTATGTGAAAACAATAATTTAGACAATATCCTGGGGATCGTCTTACTCAAAGACCTGTTTGATGACCGGAACACTCCATTTTCATTGAAAAATGTACTGAAGCAGCCGTTGTTTCTAAACGAGAGCAGCTCTGCCTATAAAGTATTAGAACAGTTTAAAACCAAAATGATGCATTACGGGATCATCGTAGATGAATACGGCACTACTGTAGGAATGGTCACGATGGATGATATTATGGATGCTATAATAGGAAATGCTACCGAACTTGATCAAACAGAATATTCCATTACCCAACGAGATCACAACTCCTGGTTAATTGACGGTTATTACAACCTGGATGAATTCAGAAAATATTTTGGGATAACCATCGAAGAAAAAATTCTGGTTCAGTTTACAACCGTCTCCGGTCTATTCATGTACTATACTCATAATGTACCGGAAGTAGGAGATAAGATATCCTTACAGGAATATATATTGGAAATTGTTGATAAAGACGGACAACGTATCGACAAAATATTGATCACAAAACAGGTAAGCTGACGATAGATCGCTGAAAATATTCTCCCGAATATACCGCTATCAGAGAAAAACAGCTCTAAATCCAGGAGCAAAATTCTTGTATGAATAATTTACGGGGGATACTCCGGTAAAAAATAAATGAAGAATGTTTATTTTATCTGTTTTTTTTCAAAAAAAAATAAAAAATATAAAGCTTTAGTACTTTTATAAGTAGTCCATGGTATAAATACGTACTCGCAAAACAGGTAGTTCGGTTTTCTTTTCCATACTCTCTTCTCAGAATAAAAAAAAGCGGTCTATAACAATTCCTTATTCCCAAAAGAAGCCGGCATATTAGTCCATCAAAAAACGCTTTTCCCTCCCACTCTCTTTATGTATTGCATTTATCCCACTTCATAAAGCATTCTCCAGAGTTTCACTTTACTTAAATCTGCTATAAAAAAAATACCGATTTGCCACTACGGCAAACACCTACTCTCTATTTTGCTTCACATTTCACAAGCGCTACGTATAATCCCCATTTACAACATTTTAGACCATAAAAACTTACTCTAACCATGAAACTTTATGTTTCGGCTCCCCGTTAATTCCGCTATCTGTTTGAATATGACAAAAGCAAGTTTTGGTCACCCGGCAGTCATCAACCCGATTGATCTTCTTTTTTTAAGCAGAACTAAACTAACATCATTGACTAACTAGACTATTTACTACAAACCGGCTACAGCAAGCCCAAACAAAGATCAATACCTCTATAAATAAACCCTTTAAAATCATTGGACAAATGGCACTTGACAACAACCTAACAAAAGAAAAAGAAAACGGCACCAATAAACTTTTAAAAAATGGAAATGGGAACGGCAATGGAAACGGTTCTCACGGTACTGTAAAAAAATCAAACACTGATGAAGTGGCTGAACTCAAACAACGTATTGAGGAGCTCGAAACAGAAAAAGACCAGGTCCAACGAGAAGTAGAGGCCCGTATGCTTTCCGTAGACCAGGCTTGTATTGTATCAGAAGTAGATCTGAAAGGATACATCACTTATGTCAACGACAAGCACTGCGAAGTTTCACAATATAGCAGGGAAGAACTGGTCGGAGCAAATCAGAACATTGTACGTCACCCTGACATGCCAAAAGAACTTTTTAAAGAAATGTGGGGTACCATCGGTCGTGGTAAAATTTTCAGAGGGAAGGTAAAAAACAAGAAAAAAGACGGGACCCCTTATTATGTAGACGGAATATTTACTCCTGTATTAGGAGCCAACGGAAAACCAGTCAAATATATCGGTGTCCGGTTTGATATTACAGAAACCACTATTGAAGCACAAAGGATGAAAGGAATCATCGACGGAATTGATTCATCCTTTGCCTTTACGGAATTAGATATTAACGGGAACATCATCTCTGCCAACGAGAATTTCCTAAGCATCATGGAGTATCGCC
>CAYTGJ010000018.1:20061-22607 GCA_964437245.1 uncultured Chitinophagaceae bacterium | reverse complement strand
AAGACATCACCGGACATTCATAGATGCAGCTCTTGCCAGTAGCCACGAATACTCTATGTTCTGGAACAATCTTCAGAAGGGAGTGACACAAAACGGCCAGTTCAAAAGAGTCAGTAAATCCGGGAAAGAAATATGGCTTCAGTCGGTATACACACCTGTCAAAGACGAAATGGGAAGAATTACCGGTTTTGTAAACATTGCTACTGAGATCACCGGACAAAAAAGAGTTTTGTCGGATGTACAAAAGCTGGTAGAAATTGCCGGAAAAGAAGGAAACCTCAGAGAGCGTCTTTCTACCAAAGATGTAGACGGAAACCTGATCGAACTCGTGCAAGGGATGAATAGATTGCTCGATTCGATTGCCGATCCTATACTCGCTTTCGGTAAAATCATCAACAAAATGGCGCAGGGTGATCTTACCGAGCGTTACCGCACCGAATCCAAAGGAGATATCAAAGAAGTAGCAGACTCTTTGAACAACGCCCAGGACAATTTAAGTGCATTGCTGGGAGACATCTCCAAGCTTTCTCACATCGTAGGATCTTCTGCCGATGAAATGACCACCAAAGGCGAACAGATGAACCGCAATACGCAGGAAATGGCTTCTGCCATTCAGCAAATGGCAGAAGGTGCACAGCAACAGGCACAGCAAACCGACGAAGTATCCAAACTGGTAGACGGTGTTTTCAAAGCTGCCAATGAGATGTCCATGAAATCCGAGATCATTAACAAAGCGGCCGAGCGAGGTCAGGAAAGCAGCAACGGAGGATTGGTGACTATTAAAAAAGTAGTGGAGAATATGAACGAGATACAAAACTCCGCCAAATCAACATCCAACTCGATCGTAGTACTGACAGAACGTTCGGAAGAAATTGCCAGCACGCTGAACGTGATCACTGACATCGCCTCCCAAACCAACCTTCTCGCATTGAATGCTGCGATCGAAGCAGCCCGTGCCGGAGACGCAGGGAGAGGATTTGCCGTAGTAGCTGAAGAGATCCGGAAACTGGCAGAAGATTCCCGCAAATCAGCAATTGACATCGCCAGAGTAATCAGGGAAGTACAGAAAGATGTCACCTCTGCAAGTAAAGCCATTGAAAGTATGGACTCCAGCGTGAAGAGCGGCCATTCCGCCTCCAAAGAAGCAGAATCCGTATTTGAAAACATTCTGGTATCCAGCAACGAGACCCTCGTACTTTCCAAAGAGATCCTTGCTTCTACCGGAGTGCAGAAAGAAGCCATGACCAATACCGTAAAAAGTATCGAAAAGATCGTGGTGGTATCCGAAGAAACGGCTGCTGGTACCGAACAGATCGCCAGCTCTTCCAGAGAACTTAGCCAGGGGATGAACGAAATCGGTTCTACCAGCAAAGACCTCTCTGATGTAGCCAGCCAGCTTCTGGAAGGAGTTGCTAAATTCAGAATAGATCAGTCCAAATAATCACTTTTAACATATTGTACGATGGAAAGAAATGAAACTACAGTAGAGGAAGTGATGAAGGAGGCCGCTGCTTATACCCAGAAAACGGAAGCCGGCGAACGTATCCAACTGATCATTTTCAAATTAGGCAAAGAAGAATATGCCATGAACATCGATCAGATCAAGGAAGTGGTACTGACTCCCAAGATCGCAAAAGTACCTCAGACAGCAGACTACATCAAAGGAGTAGCCAACATCAGAGGAAACATCATTGCTATCATGGATCTTGAAGAGCGCTTCGGACTTACTTCCGGAGACCAGAGCAATGAAGTCATTGCCAATTATACCCTGGTAGTGGAAAGCGAAGAATTCAAAGTAGGGATCCTTGTAAAAGAAGTACCGAATACCCTTACGATCCTTACCTCTGAGATTGATGATTCTTCTGATATCATCCGGTATTCAGCCCTGGACGAAAGATGTATCCAGGGAATTGTAAAGGCACAAAACCGGATGATCATCATGGTCAATATGTTCGAGTTACTTTCGATTGACGAACATATCAAGAAAATAAACAAATAACCCCAACCATATACATTATGAAAACAGTTTTAGTAGTGGACGATTCTCTTTATATGCGCACCATGATCTGTGATGCACTTACCAAAGCGGGCTATAACGTAATTGCCCAGGCTGCCAACGGAGAGGCCGCCATTGACATAGCACTGGAGCAGAAACCAGATCTGATCACCCTCGACAATATTCTTCCGGATATGATCGGCACCGATATTCTCCGGGTCTTGAAGCAGGATGAAAAAATAGGATCAAAAGTAGTCATGATCAGTGCCGTAGGACAAGAGTCCGTCATCCAGGAAGGCATGAGCCTGGGAGCCTCTAATTACATTGTAAAACCATTTACGGCAGAAGGCCTGGTGGATACTGTTAACAAAGCATTTGTATGACCAAATCGCCAATAAAACTTTTATTGGCAGACGACTCAGGATTAATGCGATTGTTGGTTACTGATATTTTAAAATCAGATTCCGATATTGAAGTAGTAGCAACCGCCTCCAACGGGCGGGACGCTCTTATGAAGACACAACTGCATAAACCGGACGTTGTGCTGATG
>CAYTGJ010000018.1:8532-20051 GCA_964437245.1 uncultured Chitinophagaceae bacterium | reverse complement strand
GATGGACATGTACATGGGAGAATACGACGGATTGTACGGGATAGAACAAATCATCGAAAACCAGCCTACTCCCATTATTATATTCAGCGCTGTAGGAAACACCGATTTCCAGGTCATTGAAAAGGGATTGAAACTGGGAGCCATCGATTATGTAAATAAACCGGCACAGAACAATACCAAGGTAAAAGAGGTAGAACAGGAGCTGATCTGTAAAATAAAAGCGGCAGCCTATGCCAATGTTGCACAGGCCAAAAAGATCAGCAACGAAGAGAAGATCAACAACAGTCCGCATACCTTTTCCGATCTGAACTACGATATCGTAGTCATCGGCTCTTCTACCGGAGGACCAGGGGCAATTGAAAACATCATTAAAAAACTACCTACCAATATGGCCGTACCGGTATTAATAGCACAACATATGCCTTCTGATTTTGTACCATCGTTTGCGGCCAGGCTCAACGAGCTTAGTCCTCTCCATATCAGCATGGCAAGAAAGGGAGATATCCTGAGACCTGGCAGTGTACTGATTGCACCGGGCAGCCGGAATATGATCGTGAAACGGAATCAGCAGGGAGAAGCCGAGGTTGATTTTTCATCCAGAACGTTCAAAGAATTCAATTATCCGTCTATTGACTGTCTGATGACTTCGGTCGCCCATACATTCGGGAACAGAGCGATCGGAGTGATCCTTACCGGAATGGGAAGAGACGGAGCTTCAGGGATGAAAGAGATCAAAGATAAAGGTGGATACACCATTGCCCAGAATAAAGAAACCTGCGTGGTCTTCGGAATGCCGAAAGAAGTGATAGAGAATAACAATGCTCTATCAATAGTACCGATCGGAGAAATGGGAGGATTTATAGTAAGTTGTTTATCCTAAAAACTACACATGAATACAGAACACGAATATAAAGAAATGTTTATGGCCGAAGCGCTCGACAATTATGAAGAGCTGAACCGGCTGTTTACAGCACTGGAGAAAAACACCAACGATAAAAAAACGATCGACTCCATCTTCCGGATCACGCATACGATGAAAGGGAATGCAATGGGAATGGGATTTGACGGCATCGCCAGCATAAGTCACGTACTCGAAGATATTTTTGTAGAAGTCAAAAACGACTCCCTGGCATTGGATCCGGCTTTATTCGATATGCTTTTTAAAGCAAACGATAAGCTGGGAGAGCTGATCAATGCACTAAAAACAAATGAAGATGTAAAATACAAAGGAATCAAAACCAAGCTGGAAGTTTTTTTAAGAAACAGCAAGCAAACCTCCACACAGGAATCGAGTGCAACTCCGGCAGAGTTCTCCTCTTCCCTGGTAACTTCTGCTCCCGAAGAACTGACAGAAACAAAAGAAGATACGGGAACGGAAGACAACCAACCCCAACTCTCTTTTTCCGACCTCGTACAAATTCCGGTACGGAAACTCGATTCCCTGCTGAACCTTGTCGGCGAACTGATCATCGAACGCGACAGCCTTGTAGCCCGCGGCATCGAAAACGGCAACAGCAGTTCCGAATACGCAAGGCTCCAGAGAATCACCTCTGACCTTCAATATGGCGTCATGGATGTACGGCTGGTACAAGTGGGCTTTCTCTTTAATAAATTTCACCGTGTACTGAGAGATGCAGCCTCCCTGGAAGGGAAAAGAGCCAACCTCTTCCTCGAAGGGACAGAGATTGAGATCGACCGGAATATTCTTAAAATCATGAGCGATTCGCTGGTACACCTGATCCGTAATTCCGTAGGACATGGCATCGAAACTCCGGAGGAAAGAAGATTGGCAGGAAAAGACGAAACCGGGAAAGTATGGTTAAAAGCCCGTAACGAGAAAGACAATGTAATCATAGAGATCATCGACGATGGGAAGGGGATCGACCCTGAAAGTATCAAGAAAAAAGCCATTGAAAAGCAACTCATCAGCAAAGAATTTGCCGACACACTCAGTAAGGAAGATATCATCCAGATCATCTTCGAGCCGGGATTTTCCAATGCCGACAAGATCACGGAAGTTTCCGGCAGAGGAGTCGGAATGGATGTGGTCAAAAGAGCCACCGAATCCATTGGCGGAAAAATAAATATCCAGACAGAACCGGGAAAAGGATCTACGATCACTCTTTCACTTCCTTCCTCCATGGCTGTAAAGGGAGCACTGCTGTTCATGCTGGACAACCAGGAATATGCGGTACCGCTTACCTATACCGAGGCTGTCATTTCACTCAGGCGAAGTGAACTGCACCGGGTCAGCAGCGGGATGATCGCCAAATACCTGGGCAAAACTATTTCAATACTACATCTGAAAGATCTGTTTATACTGAACGGACTTGACGATATGTATATGGAAAATGCGTTAAATAATTCCTATACAGAAGGAGAAGAAGATACCAAACTGGAAGTGATGGTTGTTTCCTATAACAACAAATATTTCGGACTGGTGGTAGACAAGCTTCTTCAGCAAAAAGAGATCGTAGAAAAAACACTTTCCCGTCCACTTGACACACTGGATCTTTTCAGCGGGGCCACCATTCTGGGGAATGGGAACGTATGCCTGGTACTGGACGTAGCCGCGATCGCCAAAACATGTTTTAAAGAAAAATTCATTCAAAAGGTATAACGCATGACAGCTAAACTGACAAAAGTAGAATTGGATATCACCAGAGAGATCATCAACATCGGCTTCTCCAAGGCAGCCGACTCACTTTCTTCGTTTATCAACGACAAAGTATTGATCCAGCATCTTGAGCTTAAAATAAATTCTTCCCATTACAATCCCTTGTCCAGGAAAAAGTATACCGACAAGACTTACCTTCTCACTACGAATATACGGGGAGATATCAGTGGCAAGGCCTATCTTATTTTCAACGAAGCCGAGGTAGAACTCCTGGCGGAGACCAATCTCCCGGAAAGCCTCAAAAACGATCCTACAGGAAGAAAAACGATGACCGATGCCATCCTGCTGGAAATCGACAACATCATCACGGCATCGGTCATCACCCAGTTTGCCAACATTCTCCAGTATAAATTATACGGAGATGTTCCTGATCTGAAAATTCTTTCACAAAATGAATTAAATCCATTCTTAGGATCCAACAATCCTGACCAATGTAACGTAATGTACTTTAATACCCGGTTCATCACTGGAAGCATGGATATAAACCCCGAGTTTATATGGCTTATGGACGATAAATTTTTCGAAGGAGTCAAAAATATTGTCACCGAAAAAAACATGGAAGAACTGGTTCAGAAATTAAGTGTAAACGAATAAATGGAACAAACGATCAAAAAGCCATCCCCATTTGCCAAAATAATCGCCGAAGGAAAACAACGGCAGGAAATCAGCGATGAAGAACTGGATTCACTGACCAGTGCCATTAAGGTTCGCTATGGGATGGATTTTACCAATTACGAGAAAGCTTCCCTGAAAAGAGGTTTTACCAGGCTTATTCAAAAACATGAACTGGATAGCCTGATCGGATTATGGTCAAAAATAATGAAAGACAAAGAGTTTCTGTACAGTTGTATCGACGGATTAACGGTAAATCTTACAGAGCTTTTCAGAAACCCGGAGATCTGGATCAAATTAAAAGAAGATGTTCTGACACAACTCCAGGGAAAAATAAAATTAAACATCTGGCATGCGGGATGCTCCAGCGGTGAAGAAGTATACACCATGGCCATGGTCTTACAGGATAAAAAACTATTGCATAAGTCCTCTATGCTGGCCACGGACCTGAGTGTTTCCATCCTTGAGCAAGCCCGGCAAGGCGAATACTCCACGATACAGGTAAATAAATACCTAAAGGCCAGTCGCCAGTACTGCAGCGAAGCCAACCTGAACGACTGGTTCGAAATGGGAGAACATTCGTCTCATGTAAAAGAGAAATACAAGAAGCATATAAAATTCGAACAGCATAACCTGGTACAGGATCCTATGTCTAAAAGTTTCGACATTATTTTCTGCAGAAATGTCATGATCTATTTTGATGACATTTTAAAAATGAAAGTATTAAAGCTTTTTCATTCCTGTCTGAAAGATGATGGATTCTTTGTGATAGGCTACTATGATATGCTTCCGGCCGGCCATAAAGAGCTGTTTGAACTATACGATTCCACCACAAGACTCTACCGGAAGAAAAAGGCATGACAACAGAAAAAATAAAAATAGTCTCGATCGGAGAGGATGTCCATCCTTTAAAAAACATCAAATCCTCTTATCACTTTGAAAAGCAATACAGCCTTATTCAAACAGACTTCGACAATTTCCAGAAAAGACCTATTGAGTACGATATTCTTCTTTTTGCTATGAACAATACAAGCCCGGATCAGATCACACAATTATTCTCCAAGTTATCCTTTGAAAAAGAACGACCCGTTATTCTTGTGTGTGAAGGAAAAGAAAAAGAGGAAGCGATCAGACAAATCCCCTTCAAAAATAAATTCATCTTCAGCCCCTCAGTTTCTTCCGATGACCTGAGTCATAATATTTCCATGATCGTTCAGAAAACCAACATGGAAAGAAGGATACTAGAATTTGAAAAACAACTCACCAAGCTTACAGAGATCAATATACATCTTACCGCTGAGCTTGAATCCGTCAAACAGGAAAACGAGCTCAACAAGCTGAATATCCAGGAACTTTCCTCGACCAACGAACATCTTATTGCAGCCACCTGGCGGGAACGGGATCTGAAAAAACAGCTTAAAGAAGCCATGGACTCTATTAACGAATCCAAAAATATCATAGAAGAGCAAAACAGAAGAATTGAGCAAAGTATCAATTATGCCCGGAAAATACAGCAAGCGATCCATACCAAGGAAACAGATCTGAAATCCATCCTTCCGCAAAGTTCTGTTTATTTCAAACCCAAAGATGTGATCAGCGGTGATTTCCCATGGATGTTTGTAAAAGACGACTATGTATACCTTGCAGCGGTGGATTGTACCGGGCATGGTGTACCGGGAGCTATGATGAGCATGATCGGCAACCTGCTGTTAAACGATCTGGCCCACGAAACAGGCGAACATACTCCCGGTCAGATCCTGGACAGGCTTCATTCTCGGGTGATCAAAACCCTCAAACAGGATTCAGCACACAACAATGCCAACGATGGAATGGACATTGCCATGATACGGATTCATATCAAAACCAACGAAGTATTATTTGCCTCCGCACACAGACCTTTGTTGCACGTAACCAAAACAGGGAAAGTATCGATCCTGAAAGGAGACAGGTTTCCGATCGGCGGTTTACATTATGAAAAACAACGGATCCCTTTTACCGATACCTGCATCCAAATTGAAAAAGATGATATGTTGTTCATGTTTACCGACGGCCTTACCGACCAGATCGGAGGCGAACAAGGGAAAAAAATAGGGACCAAGAATATATTTGAAATACTCTCCCACATGGCACAACTGGAAACCGATCAGATCACCACCTACATTAACGAACAATTTGAGACATGGAAAGGTCCCAACAAACAAATCGACGATGTACTGCTGATCGCGTTGCGGTATTAATCTGTTATAGCCAGCTCATCTTGCTTCAGATACAAGATCCTGGATTACAAGATAGAATCATCATCTTAGCCTTTTGAATAAGTTATAAAAATAAAATCCAGGTAGAAACAGGAGTGATTTATCTGGAATCCGGCATCTTGTATCCAGGATCTGTCATATTACCTCTCAGTATCTTATAGTCAATATAAAACGTTCCGAAGGGAATAAGACAGGCCAGCAAGACTTTCCAGGTAGTAGTCCTGAACTTCCATCCCTGCTCTACTCCTACACTCAACGCATTCAGTACAAAAAGCAGGAAAAATGCTCCGTGCACAGGACCTACCGCCTTGACCAACACAGGATTCTCATAAACATACTTGACCGGAACCGCTACCAATAACAGAAACAAAAGTGACATCCCTTCCAGGAACGCCAGTATTCTCAACCGTCCTATGCTTGTCATTAATAAATTTTTCATATAATGTATGTTTAAATAGCCCTGAAATAAGGTCGGTGTGCCAAAGGAGAAAAAGGCCAGGGAATTGCCACAAGCATAAGCAGCAGCGCAATTGAAAACCAATAAAGCATTGTCCTGTATTTTTCCTGATCCGAAACCCGGCGCCTGGTCAGAGCAGAACCTACGGTGAGTACCACCACAGCTCCCAGCATCATGGAACTGTGCAACATCCCGAAAAATAAGCTGTCCGGATCCTGCACTGCCTCTTTGAAATGAGCAAAGAAATACCCTGTGACCGGACTTGTAAAATACAGGATCATCCCCAGCACCAACTGGATATGCGCTATAGTAGCCGTCCAATGACGAAGAGCATTCACTTTTTCCGAGAATACAGTTTTGTGTTTATATCCGCTGTAAGCCAGATAAATTGAATAAAGCAGGCTCCCCAACACCAGCCATCTGAAAATAGAATGAAGTAAAAGCAAGGTCTGATACATACGATCCGTAATTTTTTATTGGTTATCGTCTATGATTTGTCAGGGTCCGAGTCTTGTCCCCTGACAAGACTCTTATGGCCTGTCAGGAGACAGGCCATGGAGTTATTTTATAGTATAACTACCAAATATCAACGAGAGCCTTTCCATTTCACAGAACAAATTTACTCAAAAACATACCAATTGGTATGTTTTTGAGTAAAAAAATTAACGAAGATTTTCCAGATATCTTTTAAGCTCCTGTAAATAAATATTGTATATATCTTTCCCATGTAATTTACCCAGGTTTCGGACTCCGTTGTATCCTATCATAATAAAATAAGCTACCTCAGATGCCTCGACCTCTTTCCGGATGATTCCGTTCCTCTGTCCGCTCTCTATTACTTTTTGCAAAGCTTCTTTCCATTCCATCACCAATACCAGGAGCTCCTTCCGGAAAGCTTTGTTCAGCGGAGCCATCTCTTCTATAAGATTTACCACCGGACATCCATATTTTACATTAAAAAAAGGATTCGTTCCCAATAAGGCTTTCATCATCTGGTAGATCTCCACAACAGGATCCTTCCCTTCCAAAAGAGGGGTCACGATCACTTCGTGCATTCCCGGATAGAGCACTTCCCGGATCATCCCCACTCCCATTTCTTCCTTATTCCGGAAATGATAATAGAAAGCCCCTTTCGTGACCAGGGTAGTAGCCAGGATATCATCAATACTGGTCGCCTGATAGCCATTTTTGTAGATCAGCTCAAGTGCTTTCTGAAGAATCGTGGTTCTTGTAATCGCCGCTTTTGACATCGTGTACGAAAAGTGTATGGATCTGTAAAGATAAAAAAAAAGCCCCTATCCAAACGGCTGCCTCAAATATTTCTCTCTCCGGCTATCAACTTTTTCTTTTAAATAGTAACTTCGTAGTTCATATAAGGAATCAATTACCTCCTTGCTGATCTATGAATTCAACAAAGTCTCCTCTGCGCACCGTACAAGTCACACGATATGTGACTCCTCTGAGAGAGGGAGGATCATTGCCTGCGATTGTGGAAGCCGACGACGGATTCCTCTACGTATTGAAATTCCGCGGAGCGGGTCAGGGAGTGAAGGCACTGATCGCAGAGCTGATCTCCGGACAGATCGCTCACCTGCTGGGACTGAAAATGCCGGAGATCGTATTCGCCCATCTGGATCCTATCCTGAGCCGTACAGAAGGAGACGAAGAGATACAGGATCTTCTGAAAGCCAGCGGAGGGCTCAACCTTGCCGTTCATTATCTGTCAGGCGCTATCACATTTGAACCCTTGGTCACACAGGTCAGCGCCGGTCTGGCCTCCCGGATCGTCTGGCTGGACAGTCTCACTACCAATATAGACCGTACGGCCCGAAATCCCAACATGCTCATGTGGCATAAAGAGCTATGGCTGATCGACCATGGAGCCTCTCTCTACTTTCATCACAATTGGGAAAAATGGGAGTCTCAGCGCCTCCTGCCTTTTACAGGAATCAAAGAACATGTATTATTACCTTATGCCACGGAGATGGAAGCCGCAGATGCCGAATACAAGACGATCCTGACAGGAGAACGTATCCGGGAGATCGTAGACACCATCCCCGAAGAATGGCTTACAACAGCAGACGCCCCCTGCTCACCGGAAGAGCAGAGAGCCGTCTATACTTCTTTCCTGACTACCAGGATCGCTCACTCTGAACAATTTGTTAACGAAGCCAACCATGCAAGAAAAGCACTTATTTGAATATGCGGTCATTCGCGTGGTGCCTTGTGTAGAACGTGAAGAGTTCATGAACATCGGAGTCATTCTATATTGTTCCGCTCATCATTTTTTGAAAGCATCCTTTGAAATTGATGAGAAGCGGCTGCTTGCTTTATGCTCGGAAACAGATCTTGACGAACTTAGAAAATACCTGACCGCTATTACTGAAATTTGTGAAGGGAAAAAAAAAGGCGGCTCCATCGGAAAGCTACCCATGGCGTCACGTTTTCGCTGGCTCACCGCCACCAGGAGTACGATCGTGCAAACCTCTCCTACCCACACAGGACTGTGTCATCACCCCGAAGAAACCCTGTTGCGCTTAATGCGCGAGCTGGTGCACCGGTAGTCCTCCGTCCTGCATACTTTCTCAGAAGAAGCTGCGTTTACTATCAAAAGGATCCATCCGTAGGGATACCTGTTTACTAAAACCATTCATTGCATGAATACCGAACTGCTCCTCAACGAAGAATTGTACCAGAAAGTCATCCTGGACATGATTCCCAGGACCAAACGGTTTTTATGGATCGGTACTGCCGACCTCAAGGATCTGTATGTAGCCCGTGGGAAAAAAATGATCCCGTTTCTCGAAATGCTTTCCGACCTTCTTGCCAAAGGAGTAGAAATCCGCCTGGTATATGCCAAAGAACCCGGGCCTGCTTTCCGGAAAGATTTTGACCGCTATCCGAACCTTATCAAAGGCCTGGAACAAATGCATTGTCCACGGGTACATTTCAAAACGATTATTTCCGATGGGAAAAAGGCATATACCGGGAGTGCCAACCTTACCGGAGCCGGCATCGGGGCAAAAAGTAAGCATAACCGTAACTTTGAAGCGGGAATCCTGACCACCGAAAGTGCTTTTATTGAAAAACTGATGCACCAGTTCGATACACTCTGGATTGGGGAAAATTGTAAAGCCTGCGGCAGAAAACAATTCTGCAGCGAATGGCAGCAGTTTGAAAAAAAATAAGGGCGGATTATATAAAAAGCCGTCACAGAAATAACTGCAACGGCTTTCGGATATTATTTCTTACTATTCTAATAAGTCCATTTATTGACAAAAAATATTCTCCTTTTTTTCTTCCCTATATCGTTATCACTGTTCTTGATATGCTGAGTTCCGGAGATCAGATAATTTTGTCCATACCACCACGAAATATCAGCGGAGGAACTTTTCACCACATCATTTTCATCTCCCGTTTCAATCATCGATATATTTCTCGTTTTTTCTACCTGACCACGATTGTAGGTCACAGATTTAATTTTCACTCCGTTTACAAAAACCATTTCTATCTTGCTTCCTTCATACGTAGCACGGATAAATCTGCGAACAGAGAAAGGTTTCTGGGAAAGCCACATTTCAAACGTATTACTCCAAAGCATTTTTCCTTCCCGGTCAAACCCTGCTACGGAGGCATGAGAATACTGATACCCGTCAAAGACCTGTCTGGTACGGGTGACCGATTTCCCATTGACAAAAGTGGTATAATATTCGGTACGATAGGTAGGATAATAAAATTCTGCCAGCAATACATATTCATTATTGACGATCTGTACATTATGAATAACGGCGTTATAATTTACAAAGAGCTCTTCTCCTTTCTCTTCCGCTTTGTCTGCTTTTCTTTCTATTTTTCTCCTGCTCTTATCATGCATATAACTTGTGAAATCCTGGAGATCTAAAAAATTATAATACTTTACAAATTCATAGGAGGAATTTTGAGTTTTGGCAAAAAAGAATCCGACATTCAATCCTTTCTTTTTAAGGCCAAACGTACCAGTCAATAGATAAGCGCCACCTTCCTTGGAAATACTGATCTGTTTCAACTCCTTGTCTTCATCCGGTTTCGATACGGTCATAAAATTATCCCTTGGTTGTCCGTCTTTTGTAAATATTTTTATATAATGCTCACAACTGGTTCGATCACATACTTTATATTCAAATGCCACTTCGTCTCCTTCCGGTATCTCAATCAGTTGCATATCGTTATATATCACTTTCTGTCCCATCATTTCCTCGCTGATATAAGTTTTATAAGCGTTGGAATTCAGATCCAGCACGATCACCTGATGTTTGCCCTTATATTCTGCTGAAATAAAAACCGTCTTATCAATTACCTGAAGAGAATATATTCTCATTTTAGGAATAAACTTTCCTCCATAATGCTGAACGGACCGCGTATTTATATCAAATTCGTAAAATTCATATACCCCCTTTGCCTTACTGTAAAACAATTGGTAATAATGATCTTTTCTCTTCAGAGAAGTACGGTCATCAAATATTTTAGGGATCTCAAATTGTTTTTTAGCAACCGGCAGCAGATCTTCATTCCAGAATTCATAGTTCCAATACACTACATCTGACTTCCGGTCTGTATTCCGATAGGAATACAAAGCACTTCTTAGATCCGTAAAAGGAACTACATAATGACCATAATCTTCCTCAAGCGAGAACTCTTTTCTTGCTGTTTCCGTCATTTGTGCCGACGATTCAAATCCCCATGCCATTGTGACTACAAGACACAGAAATAACCAATAATTTTTGTTCATTTATTTATTTTTTGTGATTAAGATGATCAACGAAGATACTATTCTCTATCAAGAGATACAAAAAACAAACGGCCCTTCTTAACAATTTAATAAACCCTTCAGCATACTAATAATCAATACACTATCTGCCCATTTTCATTCCCCCTGCGACAGACCATAACACACCCTTAATATATACATATACCACAGGGCTGTTTCTTTATTTTCACATAATACCTTCTTTACCTTCATATAAAACGTTCCCCTTACTTTTGCCATCGATTGAAAAAATATACTACAAACTACATTATGAAATCTAAACTTACCCTTTTGATCCTTCTGATAATAGGAGGGCTCAAAACATCGAATGGACAATCGCTGGTCCATTACTGGAATTTTAATAATTCCGGTACAGAAGCACAGATCCTCACTCCCACTACTCAGGAAGTAGCAGGAAGTTCTATCACACATGTACAAGGCGGAATAAGCGCAATCAACATTGCAAGCAATACCGGCAACGGGTTTGACGTCACCAATCCTAATGCAAGAAACAGCGATGCTTCCGGCACACACCTTCGCCTGAACGATCCCATCGGGGCTGAGTTGATTTTTGCCCTGCCTACTACAGGCTATCAAAACATCGTGGTGAAATACGGCACAAGAAGATCAGGATCCGGAGCAGGTGATCAGATCATTCAGTATACGGTCAACGGCTCCGACTATCTGGACCTGATGACGGTATATCCGGCCGACGAGAATCCTTCCCTGAAA
>CAYTGJ010000018.1:0-8522 GCA_964437245.1 uncultured Chitinophagaceae bacterium | reverse complement strand
TGCTAACTTTAAAATCAAAATGACCTTCGCCCAGGGAAGCAGTGGAGGAACCGTAGGGAATAACCGTTTTGATAACTTTACACTGGAAGGTGATCTGCTGGGAACAGATATCACCCCTCCTACCGTTGTTTTTAATCCTCTTCACAATACTAGCGGGGTACCCACCAGCGTTACTCCGTCCATTACATTTAACGAAGATATACGTTTGGTGTCAGATGCTGCCATCGACAACTCGAATGCAGGGAATCTGGTAGAACTGAGACTCGACGATCAAAATGGTGCTGCGGTAACCTTTACGGCTTCCATCTCAGGAAAGGTAATCACCATTACTCCTGCAAGTCCTCTTCTTAACAACAAGGCATACTATGTAGCGGTAAAAGCAAATGAAATCGAAGATCTTCATAACAACGCCATCGCTACAGTACATTCAGCTATATTTACTACATCTGTCTTCCAGTCCGGCGATATCGTACCGGTAGCATATCGTATGAGTGCAACTGATACGGAAGATGCTTTTGCTTTTCTGACATTCGTAGACATTCTTCCCGGTACAGTAATCAACTTTACCGATGCCAAATATACTACCAATGCACAGGCACAATGTGCAGGAGGTCTTGTATGGACAGCTCCTTCCGAAGGAATCGCTGCGGGAACAGTAGTGACCATCCAAAACGATGTTCCTTCTGTAGATAAGGGAACACTCTCTGGTTCTGGCTTCGGATTGAGTTCCAATGGAGATCAGATGATTGTCTATACCGGAAGTGCTGCTTCTCCGTCCTACATTACGGCCCTGAGTTCTAACAACTGGGTACTGGCAAACACCTCCTGTGGTGGAAGTAATTCTATCCGCCCTGCGACCCTTACTGACGGAACCTCTTCTATCAACCTTAGTACGGCTCCCGGAAATACTTCCGGAAACACGGTAAATGCTTTTTATAATGGTCCGCAAACAGGAAGCATTGCTTCCCTGAGAGCTTCTGTACTGGATCCCGCCAATTGGGTAGGCGTAGGTTCAGGCACGGCACCGCAAACATGGCCGGCATGGTCCTTCCCTGGTCCACCGTCTGTTCTTTCGGCTACCGTGATCACCGCTAACAGCATCCGGCTGATCTTCAACCGGGACCTGGACAACGTCTCGGCCACAGCAACGGCTAATTATACTGGAATTTCGGGACTGAATACGATCCAACGTACCGACAACGGGACGCTGGCAGATACGATCGTACTGACGTATAGCAGCGGGTTTGTAAACGGTAACAGCTACACGCTTTCTGTTTCAGATATAGAAGATACCGAAGGAAGAACCATGCTGAACGTTTATACATTCGCCTTTACTTATAACACCCTGATTTCTCTTGACAAAGCCTATATTTCCGTAGAGGAGAATGCAGGCAATGCCAGCATCAAAATCAATATACAGAATCCATCCACGTGTTCTTTTGACCTTGCCTTGCAAGCAGCTTCGTTCAACACTGCTTCTGCCACGGATTTCACCTATACGACACAAACGATCTCCCTGACCGAAACAGAAACCACCAAAACGATCAACATTCCGATCGTCAACGACAGTGAAGCAGAACAAGACGAATATTTCGTACTACGTCTTGAAAATCTTATCGGTTGTACACTTCAGGGGACTCCTCTGCTGACCGTATACATCCGCGACAACGACCACAAAGCCCCTGTTGCCACCAAAGAAATTGAGCTTTCTTTTGTTTCCCGCTATACAGTAAATAATCCTGCTGACAAAGAAGGGCTGGCAGAGATCGTAGCCTACGATCCGGTTTCCCGAAGACTATTCACCATGAGCACAGGACTGCAGCAGTTCGACATCATCGACTTTAACGATCCTTCCAATCCAACCCTGATCGATGAGATAGATGTTTCTTCTTATGGAGGAGGCGTAACCAGTATCGCTGTACAAAACGGGATCGTAGCAGTATCCGTTCCGGCTACTACCTCAGAACAAGACAATGGCTCCATCCTGTTTTACGATACGTTGGGCGTATTCATCAAACAATTAACAGCAGGTGCTTTACCGGATATGATTACCTTTACTCCTGACGGAAAATATGTACTTGCTGCCAATGAAGGCCAGCCAAACGATGCGTATACCAACGATCCGGAAGGTTCGATCAGCATTGTAGACCTGTCGGCAGGAGTTTCTTCTCTTACACAGGACGATGTCACCACTATTGGATTTACTTCATTCAATGCACAGGAAGCAACTCTGATCGCAGCAGGTGTAAGAAAAACAAAGGCCAGCAGTACACTGGCGCAAGATCTTGAACCGGAATATATCACTGTAGCTTCTGATTCTAAAAAAGCCTGGGTAAGTCTTCAGGAAAACAATGCTATTGCAGAAATAAACCTTGAGACCAAAGAGATCACTGCCATCCGTGCTTTGGGAACCAAAGATTATAGCCTGTTCGGAAAGGGACTGGATGCTTCCGACCGGAATGATTTCATTCATATTGCCAACTGGCCGGTAAAAGGGTTTTATATGCCGGATGCCATTGCCAACTATGTGATAGGAAATACAACTTATATTATCACAGCCAACGAAGGAGATGAAAAAGAATACGCAGGATTAAACGAAAGAACCACTGTAGGAGCCGTCAACCTGGATCCTGGTGCATTCCCCAATGCCGCAGTCCTGAAACAGGAACATAACCTTGGACGTTTCCGTATCAGCAACTTACAGGGAGATACCGATCTTGACGGTGACTTTGACGAATTATATGCCAACGGAACAAGATCGTTTGCGATCTGGAATGCCTCTACAGGAGCGCTTGTGTATGAAAGTGGAGACGATTTTGAAAAAATCACCTCGGAAGATCCTTATACTGCTGCGATCTTCAATGCGGACAATGGCGACAATGCCTTCAAAGGAAGAAGCCGCGCCAAAGGGCCGGAGCCGGAAGGTGTAACCGTAGCACAGATCGGCACACAGACGTTCGCTTTTATCACACTGGAAAGAATCGGCGGAGTAATTGTGTACAACGTTACCGATCCTGCCAACGCAACGTTTACCGATTATATCAACACACGTGATAATTCTTCGTTCGGCGGAGACAATGGTCCGGAAGGAATCCTGTACATTTCAGGACAAGATAGTCCTGATGGAAAACATTATGTGATTTCTGCCAACGAAGTAAGCGGAACCCTGGCGGTTTTCGAAGTGTTGAACATCGAAGAGCCTGTTACCGGACTTACTAAGACTTCCAGCCAGGAGAAGATCACGATCTATCCGAACCCTGCTAAAGGAGGAAGTGTTCAGCTATCGCAAACAGCTACTTTTGAACTATTAGATGCTACAGGAACGTTACTCAAAACATTTGAGAATACTTCCTCCGCAGATATCAGTGCTTTCCCGAAAGGGTTGTATATGATTCGTTTTCAAAATGGTGAAGTTAAAAAACTGATCCTCGAATAACCGTAACTATACCAACAACTAAAAAAGACAGCTTTGTAAGCTGTCTTTTTTTATTTTTTAATACCATTCTGAAGATATAAAAAGACCGTCTGAGTAGTCTTCTTACTACGGATCTCCTCTTTATTCAAGTCTTATACTTCACGCCACAGGCTCATTACTATCATATGAAATTATTATAGCCACTACATTATATCAGGCTTTGAAAGTTCGCTATTACTAAGACAACCTGTTTTATATAGCAACTTTGTACGTTTCTTCTGATCGTTTATACCAAAAATTCCGGAGATAAATTTAAAATTTTGTTACAAAGAAATTGCACCCAACTCTTAACATAAAATATTAGCCAATATGCAAAAAACAATTACTTTATTGCCTCATATCTGAAATTCTTAAACGTAATTATTCCCTCCCCCATAGAACACAAGCCTAGCCTAAGACTCAAGAAGCCGCTTAAGGCATTATGATGATAACCCGAAATTTCCAGTGAGGTTTCTATCTTGTTCCACTTATTTCCGTCTAAGCTGTAGTACATATCGACTGTGTTATTCACATTTTTAACACGAAGAAAAACATGTTTATCAACTACATTTTTTTCGGTTGAAAACTGCCAGCCGCGCAGGTTGGTAATTATATTTTGCTTATCGGCCAGTATACCGGAATAGGCATTGTTGTTATAAAAAAAGATCAATCCTCCAATGGCACCCTCTTCGATCGTCAGTTCTACCTCTGCTATATAAGAATGGTCAGAAGGTATGCAAAGCAATGGTTCGCAATCAGTAATCGAATTTCCTTTTGCTTGTAGCACCAGGCCTTTGCCGTTCATCTGAAATCTGCTTGTATCATATTGTCCAAAGAATTGCCATTGCGGATTTAATTTATTTCCGTCAAAACGATCGCTCAAGGTAAAGTCGCTCTTATCGGTCGCAGCCAATGGCCGTTTGATTGAACCTTCCGTTTTAACTCCTGCGGGAGTTTTATACCAGCCGTCTTTTGTCCATTCCACAGGTTCAAGCAACGTCTGACGTCCCATATTATAATGGCCATTTTCATACGCATGAAATACCATCCACCAATCTCCTGCCGGTCCTTCTACGATCGTACCATGTCCTTTGGAACACCACTGTTCAGTAGTTGTTTTTGTCCGGATGATTGGATTGTAAGGCGAATTCTCCCATGGCCCAAACGGAGATTTAGAGCGCGCAGAAATCACCATATGACTTGTAGCTGGTCCGGCGGTGCCACCTTCTGCGGCAGTGAGGTAATAATACTCTCCACGCTTCATTATTTTCGGGCCTTCCATGCAAAAACATTCTATCGACCATTCGCGCGGAATAGGCCAGCCTTTGTAAACATGCTTAATTTCACCGGTCACAGACAGTCCGTCGTCCGACAATGGTACATAACCTCCATTACTGAAATATAAATATCGTTTGCCATTATTATCGGTGAAATGTCCGGGATCGATATTTCCCACTTTCAAATCCACAGGATCGCTCCAGGGCCCTTTTATAAATTCTGCGGTCACAACATAATTGGTATTGTTGGCTGGAAAATAGATGTAATACCTATTTTTATACTTCACAATATCCGGAGCCCATACTGATCCTACATTCTTGTACAAAGCATGCGTTACCGGCCTCCAGTTGATGAGGTCTTTCGATTGCCAGATCAATAATCCAGGATAATAATCGAATGATGAATGCACGATGTAATAATCACTTCCATCCTTCAAGATACTAGGATCTGCATGGTCACCTGCGAAGATCGGGTTTAAGTAATAAGCACTCCCTTTTTTGCTGTTATTAATTGGATATTGAGCCTGGGTCAGAAAAGTCAGAAGTTGGAAAAAAATCAGGATGCTGATTGGTTTCATAATTAGAATTACGGGAAAGTGAAGCTAAAAATAAAGATAGTGTACTAAAGTTCCTAACAGGCATTTTATCGTATGGAGGAAAAATCTGCCAGGGTATAAAAAGATCGAGTATGAATTTTAAAGCTCTGGACTCATTACTCACCCCCAATGTTGATTTTTGAGTCCCCACCAACTCTTATTGTTCGTCGTCGTCTGACTACAAATATCACGAAGGCAATCACCCCTCTATTGGAATAAGTCAAAAAAATCTTGAAATCAATGATTTTACTTCCATATTTTATTTTTAGATATTCATATTTTTCTATCCGTAACACCCGTATACAATTCTATATATCAGGAAATTACCATTAATACCAAGCCATATATATTGATATTTTTTATGGATTAATAGCCATTCACAAGCAGATACCGTTAATTTGATTTACTAAAATTATCCAAAAAATAACCCAAAAATTAATATAGAGGATTAAAAAATCATGATCGAAAAGGGAAAAGATATGAAAAAGACGATAAAAGGGGTTCCATTGGTATTAAAATCAACCTTTCCCGGCAAATTACTGCTTACTTTTTGCCTGCTGCTTGCTTTTACAGGTAGCTATGCGCAAAAAACCTCCCTGGGAAATGGTGACTGGAACAATGCCGCCACCTGGAATCCTAATGGGGTTCCGGCCATTACCGACAACGTTATTATTGCTGCCGGCCATAATGTAAGAGTCAATGTGGGAGCAAACTGTGCCAATATCACCATAAACGGAACTCTACGCCTTGAGAATAATAACATTACAGTCAACGGAAACTGGACCAACAACGGCACATTCACCTGCCAGAACCAGAACAACACCAACGAAACAGTGATTTTCACAGGTGCAGCCGCTAGTATAGGAGGTTCTGCTCTTACCTCCTTTTCCGGCCTGACCATCAATACTACCGGAACCGTGACGGTTACGTCTACAGCCATCAATGTAGGAACCAGTCAGCACTTTCCGGGAAGGATTACTCTCCAAAGCGGGATATTTGACGTAGGAATAGGACATTCCATCAACCTGATCTCTCAAAACGGTGTCTCCATTAATGCCAGCGGAGGAGGAAACTTCCGCTCTTATGGTCCGGGAGGCTGGACTTTAAATACAGCGATGGGTTTCGGCAACACCCTCGAGGTCACAGGCAGGGTTACGCTGGATAATATTTCTCCCCTGAATACCTGGGGGAATAATGGCTACCGGATTCAAAACAATACCGTCAGCAGTGCTACCACCGGTCTTCAACTCAACGGAACTGTAAGAGTATCGGGGACCCAATCTCAAAACTGGACAATTGCGAACAATGCACCAGTATGGGGGCCAGCGTCTACTTTGTATATAGACCGTCAGAATCAACAGTTTGCGCTAGGACAAAACGGAGATCTATCCTGGCTTCCGATGACCACCGGCACAATCGGAAACACCCCTGGCTATCCTAATAATGTAACACTGGTCAACATGGGAAATTCTGCCGGCGACGGAGCAGGCTGGACCCCTTCGGGAAATATTGCCCTGAACGGCACCCTGCGCATCGGAGACGGGACAATCAGTGGATCTGCCTCACTGCGGAACATTACAAATTTTGCCAGCGGCGGGATCATTGTAGACCATAATTCAACGCTGAAAAGTCCACTGCCAGCAGCGGCTTCTTTTATTAACCGGGGAAACTTCATCCTGCAAGGAGCCTCGACCGGTATATTCCAGGACAACGGAGCCTTCATTAATTTTGCAGGGGCCGGTACCCCGGGAAGCCCTCAAATTATAAGAACCTCCGGTTCTTCCATCCCCTTTACAAACATGACCGTAAGCAACGGAACTTATGTACAACTCCAATCTCCGGTGAGCATTTCGGGGACACTTCAACTTACCTCCGGTCATATCGGTACGACTACCACCAACCTGCTTTCCATCAATAACACCTCCACCAGTGCAATTGCAGGAGGTGGTGCCACAGCGTATGTAGACGGACCGCTCGCCTGGTCGATCCCTGCCACGACTTCCTCTCACTACATTTTCCCGGTTGGTGATCTCACTCACAACGGAGGAGCTTATCTGCCTCTTACTCTATCTCCCAACTCAACGACCGGATCGATCGTCACTGCTACCGCATTTAATCAGAATTCAGGAGGAATACCGGGACCGACCGTTACGTCCATCAGTACGACCGAATACTGGTCCCTTACCACTTCAACTCCTTTCAGCAGCGGGCCATTGGTAAGCGTTTCCCGGCCTTCTGCCGTAGCTCCCAACAATGCTCTTGCTACAAGCGGAACGGCCAACGGCATTTATAACGCAATCGGAGGAAATCCCGCAGGCAATACCATCAGCGGAGGAGGAATCGGGACCAATAGTCCTGTCTACATCACGATGGTCACCGCTCCTTTATCAGTGGTGAGGTTAAGCGGGAAAAATGCTACGTGTAACAGCACCACAGGTTCTCTTATGGTAGGAGGAAGTGGGGGAACAGCTCCGTATATGTACAGCGTAAACGGAAGCCCCTTCCAGGCATCAGGCACCTTCGATCCTCTTCCGCCGGGCGATCACGAAGTGAGTGTGCGGGACAATACCGGAACAATTGCCACTGCGACCCTGAAAGTATTAGGAGCACTAAAGATAAACGGCAACAACGAGGACATGATCATTTGTCCGCCGGAAACGGCTGTACTCACCGCCACCAATGAGCTAAACAACACTCCTTCCTATAGCTGGTCAACCGGAGCGTCAGGACCTACCATCACGGTATCTCCTACGGTCAATACAAGCTATACGGTGACAAGTACGCTGTACGACAATAACCTGCTTTCCAACGGTAGCTTTGAATCCGGAAATCTTTCAGGATTCACTCCTGGCTATACCTTGCATACCGGAGGACAATACGCCACCACTCCCGGAGCCGGAGGGATCTATACGATCTCTAACTCAGGGACGAACCAATGTCAGTGGTTCAGCACAAACGGAACGGCAAACGGTCCTTCGCTTGCCGCCCAGGACGGAGCATTATATTTCATCGGCGACGGACATACAGGAAGTTCCGTCATCTTAAGTATTCCTCTGTCCGGCCTGACTGTCGGAACCGTTTATAAGTTCTCTTACTACTACGCTGCCGGAAATCCCGATGCCACAAGGGCCAGAATCCGGGTGGAAAGTACAGGAGGTAATCTTGCCCCCTCTCCTACTCCTTTAGAGATCACCA
>CAYTGJ010000017.1:39846-45533 GCA_964437245.1 uncultured Chitinophagaceae bacterium | reverse complement strand
CAGTTTTGAATTGTGCCCGGATCGCACTCGTATTGATCAGGGGAGCTGCCAGACCACCAAGGAGAGTATAAGTAAGCGATTGCGGAGAAAACAGGTAGTCAGGGTTGAACGCCTGCAATCCGATATTGGCGGTGATATTGATAGAAGGATAGAACGCAGCTCTTGCGGCTTTTACATCAGCTCTTTGCGCAATAAGCTCAAATTCTGCCTGCCGTATATCGGGTCTGTTTATAAGCAGGTCGGATGGAATACCAAGATAGATCTCCGAAGGAATGGTCTTATTAAACGTTTGCTTATCCCGTACGATGGGTTGCGGATAGCGCCCCATTAGGAAATTTAATTTATTTTCAGTTTCGGTAATCTGCTGAAGCGCTTCGATCTCCATGCTTTGAGAATTGTACAACTGTCCTTCAAATTGCTTTACCGCCAGTTCATTGGCACGTCCGGCTTCCTTTTCCACCCGTATGATGGAAAGCTGGTTACTCTGCAATACGATCGTTTCTTTGATAATATCCAGTTCAATGTCCAGGGCGAGTAATTCATAATAGGTAGCAGCAATTTCGGCGATCAGGTTAGTGATGACCCAGTTGCGGCCCTCGATCGAAGCAAGGTAACGGGCAGCAGCAGCTCTCTTTTTGTTTCGGAGTTTTCCCCATACATCTATTTCCCAGGTAGACTGTAAGGCAGTATAATAGTCCGGTAGATGTGTCGGTACGATCAGTCCGGGGATCATATCAGTGGTACTGTTTCCGGCCCCATCCATTGTATACCTTCCGAATCTTCTCTGAGCCAATGTGCCATTGCCTGTGACATAAGGCAGCATAGCACCTTTGGCATGTCTTACAGTAGCCCGGGAGATTTCAATTTTTTGGTAGGCAGCCAGCAGGTCAAGGTTATTTCTCAGGGCTGTATCGATCAGGCCGGTGAGAGTGGAATTATCAAAATACTCTTTCCAACTGATCTTGGCGGAGTTGGTGGAGTCTGTTTTGGTATTATAAGCTTCAGGCGCCGGTTTCAGGGGTTTTTCAGTCCCCAGTTGAGGAGCCTTACAGTTTGTAAGGGTTAGTAAAGGTATAAGAAAACAAACTGTTGTATAATACTTTATATTACTCATTCGCATTGACTTTAAAATGTATTTCTTCCTGATATTCTTTATGTGATAGCTTCTCTGCAAAGGTAGCAAATATAACGTAGAGCCCTGGAATCAGAATAATTCCAAAAACGGTCCCGAACAGCATCCCTCCGGCCGCTGCCGTACCAATAGTTTTGTTTCCTATGGCTCCCGCTCCGGAAGCAAGCATCAGCGGAATTAAACCTGCAATGAAGGCAAAGGAAGTCATTAAGATCGGACGAAGCCTGGAAACACCTCCTTCAATGGCCGCCTGTAGTGGACTGCGTCCTTCTTTCTGGCGGATCAGGGCAAACTCAATGATCAGAATAGCATTTTTTCCTAACAATCCGATCAGCATGACCAGCGCCACCTGTGCATAGATATTGTTTTGAAGCCCCATGAGCAGGAGCAGAAGGTAAGCTCCGAATACTCCCGTAGGCAGAGAAAGGATTACTGTAAACGGAAGCAGAAAGCTCTCGTATTGCGCTGAAAGAATCAGGTAGACAAATACCAGGCACAAAAGGAAAATGAAGATGGCCTGGTTGCCGGAGGAAATTTCATCCCTGGTCATTCCGGACCAGTCGAAGGTATATCCTTTCGGTAAACTTTCCGCCGCTACTTCTTTGATCGCCTGGATAGCACTTCCACTGCTGTATCCTGCTGCCGGTTCTCCGTTGATCATCGCAGAAGTATACATATTGTACCGGGTTAGTTGTTCCGGACCATATACACGGTCGATCGTAATGAAGGCCGAATAAGGGACCATTTCCCCGGTTTCGTTTTTGATATACAGTTTAAGAATGTCCTGCGGCTGGGCCCGGTATTTGGGAAGGGCCTGCACCATTACTTTATACATCAGTCCGAAACGAATGAAGTTGGTGGCATAAAAACTACCGATCAGTGCCTGAAGATTGTCCATCGCCTTTTCTGCCGATACTCCTTTTTGGGCGGCTTTGTCATGGTCTACATGGATCAGGTATTGAGGGAAACTGGCATCAAAACTGGTGAATGCATTTTTGATCTCTGGTCGCTCATTAAGCTTTTCTACAAAATTCTTGGCTATTCTTTCTACTTTCTGAAGATCCCCGGTTCCTGACTTGTCTTGTATCCGGAGTTCAAAACCGCTGGCATTTCCATAGCCCGGTACAGCAGGAGGAGGGAAGAACTGAATGCTTGCGTCGTTGATATCGTTGGTCTTTTCAGTCATGATATCAATGATCTCGTCAACCGTTTCCTTGCGTTCGTTCCAGGGTTTCAGGTTGATCATTCCCATTCCGAAAGAAGCTCCCGAACCGTCTGTGATCAGGCTGAAGCCTGCAAGAGTGGAAACGGATTCCACGGCATCAAGCTGAGAGGCTTCCCGCTGAATCGCATCCATTACGTCCTCGGTCCGTTCGATGGTGGAACCCGCAGGAGTAGTGATGTTTGCATATACAGTACCTTGATCTTCGGTAGGAATAAATCCGGTAGGAAGAAGTTTGCCCAGTCCTATTGCAGAACCCACAAAGAAGAGTAAAAGAGCAAAAGTAATGACCCTTCTGTTGGCAATAACGTTGAGCAGTGCTTTGTATTTATCTGAAAGTTTTTCGTAATAAGTATTGAAATAAGCAAAGAACTTATCCAGCCAATTATGCGAGGCTCCATGGGAAACATGTGGTTTCAGCATGAGTGCACACAGGGCAGGAGTAAGGGTCAGCGCATTTACGCCGGACATTACGATGGCCATTGCAATCGTAATGGAGAACTGGCGATAAAAGACTCCTTCCGGACCTTGCAGAAAGGCTACCGGGATGAATACGGCAGACATTACCAGGGTGACGGCAATGATGGCTCCGCCTATTTCTTCCATTGCCAGTTTCGTGGCGATTTTCGGACCTACTTTGTCCGAAACCATTTTGGCATGCACTGCTTCCACTACTACAATCGCATCGTCTACCACAATTCCGATGGCCAGTACCAGCGCAAACAGTGTAAGTAAGTTGATCGAGAAGCCCAGTAGCAACATGAAAAAGAACGTACCGATCAGCGAAACCGGTACTGCCAGGGCAGGGATAAGCGTAGAACGGAAATCCTGCAAAAAGATGAATACCACCAACGCTACCAGGATAAATGCTTCGAAAAGCGTTTTAAGTACTTCATGGATCGAAGCATCAAGAAACCGGGATACATCGTAGCTGATCGTATAATCCATGCCGGGAGGGAAGCTTGTTCCTTTCAGCTCAAGCATTTTTGCCTTTACATTTTTGATCACATCGCTGGCATTGGAACCCGGACGTTGTTTCAGGATAATAGCCGCCGAAGGTTTCCCGTTTTCTTTCGATAAAACATCGTAGTCGAGAGAACCGAAATCAATGTCGGCCATATCTTTCAGACGAAGTATTTTACCGTCGGAATTGGCTTTGATGACAATGTTTTCATACTGTTCTTTCCGGGTGAATTTACCGGTATATTTCAATACATACTGGAGCGATTGGGATTTACCTCCCGAGCTTTCCCCGATCTTTCCGGGAGCTGCCTCTACGTTCTGACTTCTTAATGCATTGATCACATCGTCGGTAGAAACATTGTAGATCGTCATGCGGTCGGGTTTCAGCCATACCCTCATCGAATATTGCCGCTGCCCCATAAGGTTAGCGAAACCTACTCCGTCAATTCTTTTGAGTTCCGCCAGTACATTGATGTCTGCAAAATTGTAAATGAATTTTTCGTCTATAGTAGTGTCTTTGCTGATCAGGTTAATGTACATCAGCATACTGTTGACTTCTTTTTCGGTCTGTACTCCTGCTTTCAATACTTCCTGGGGCAGTTCATCCAGTGCGGTGGAAACCCTGTTCTGAACATTGACGGCTGCAATGTCAGGATCAGTTCCTACTTTAAAGAAGATCTGGATGATACTGGTTCCGTCGTTACCAGAGATAGAGGTCATGTAAGTCATCCCGGGAACCCCGTTGATGGCCCGTTCCAGAGGGGTGACCACTGCTTTGGAACATACTTCGGCATTGGCGCCGGTATACTTGGTGGTTACAATGACGGAAGGAGGGGCAATGTCCGGATACTGCGTGACCGGTAATTGCACAATGGCTAACACTCCCAGTAATGTAATGATAACAGAGATTACAATAGACAGTACTGGTCTTTCAATAAATTTGCTTAGCATAAAGATTGCCCGTTTTAATAGATCGTGTAGAGACGGCTGGAAAAATTAATAATTAATCCTGAGCCAGACGGGCAATAATAGACTTCATAGGAACCACTTCCGCATTGATGTACATTCCCTCTTTGATGTCCTGGATGCCTTCGTAGATGATCTTATCTTGAGTAGACAGTCCTGATTCAAGAATGTACAAATGTGGGATACGCATTTTAGGAACAAAACTTTTCATGGTTACCTGGTTTTTGTCGTCTACCACGTATACATATACTTTGTCCTGGATCTCAAAAGTAGATTTCTGAGGAATCACAATGGCATTTTCCAGGTGTTTTTTCAAACGGATCTTACCGCTGGACCCATGTTTTAGCAGTTTGTCGGGGTTCGGGAACCGTGCCCGGAAAGCAATGCTTCCTGTTTCATTGTCAAATTCTCCTTCGATGGTTTCCACATTTCCTTTGTAAGAGTGTTCTTTGTTATTGGCAAGGATCAGGGATACTTCGTTATGGTGAGAGGACGACTCTTTAGCATCCAGCGAAAATTCAAGGTATTCTTTTTCCGATACGTTAAAATAAGCATATACTTCATTGTTGTCCGAAAGAGTGGTCAGCAACGTTCCTTCGTCCACAAGGCTACCCACTTTGTTCGGGATCCGGTCGATAACCCCGTCAAAAGGAGCACGGATCTCTGTAAAGGATAACTTCAGCAATGCACTTACTTCATGGGATTTGGCTTCTTCAATTTTGGCATTTAACGCGTCCAGTTTTGCCTGAGCCATTTCCATTTCCGTCTTGGAAACTACATTTTTTTCCACCAGTATTTTTATATTCTGAAGCTCCAGTTCTGCCGCTTTTGCTTCTGCAATAGCATTTTTAAGGTTTGCATTGGCTTTCAGTACTTCTTCCTGGTACTCCTGCTTGCTGATGCTGAATATGGTCTGACCTTTTTTGACAGGTTTTCCTTCGTCCACATGAATAGCCTCAATATACCCTTTTACTCTGGCACGGATCTCTATATTTTTGATGGAATGGATATCGGATACATAGTCACTGTTATAAGAAGTATCCACTGTAATAGGATAAGTGACCTCATACTTCTCTCTGACCTTGGTTTCATTCTTATTGGAAAAAGAACATCCTGTGATAAACAATAATGCTAAAACATATCCCAAGCCGGCTTTATTTCCCCGGTTGAAAAACTTGTAAATACTCATGATCTTTTTCCCTTCCTTACTATTTTGGTTTGAATTCTTTTGTATATTTCTGCACAATTTACCTAATTTTATTTATTAAAAAAAACTTAAAAAAAATTAAGGTGTAATAATTGGACTGAAAAGGAATCTTATTTGCTTGATTTTCACTAATGAAAATAACCCTTTAAGGATTCTTTTACAAAGAAAAGGTGGATAATTTGACAAAAAACAATTTA
>CAYTGJ010000017.1:38644-39836 GCA_964437245.1 uncultured Chitinophagaceae bacterium | reverse complement strand
TTTTATCATTTTTTGCTTTTCTATTTTAAAAAATAAGCGCCTTTTTTTCTTAAACATGAAAAAAGTAATAAATCGACTTTAAATCTATACTTCCTGCCTTTTCTTGTCTTTGTCAACCCGCCAACTCGGAACCTTGAATGATTGTTGAGCGCCGAAGAGCTCAAAACAGCAAAACTTAGAGGTTCTGGTTTATGATTTGGTACGGACCGTGTGTCAGGCAGCAAGTCATAGACCAGAGCCGACTTAGATTAACTTGATGGAAATAAAAAGAACTTCTGCTACGGTGCTTACCAATATATAGGTCAATAGTTTCTTTTCCGGAAAATTGTATTTATCCCAGAGGTTTTCGTTGTACATTACTGTTCCCAGCATAAAGGCGAGGGAAAAATGGTAAACCATCAGATAATCCTGATTGGAAGGAAAATAAAAGTGATGAAAAAGAGGAAATAAAAGTGCTATGGTAATAAGCGTCCCAAACAATTCCCAGTCTTTATTTTTCAGACTTTCCCGGATGGTTTTGTACCCCAGGTAGATCCCCAGAATCGCCAGTGTTATTTTTCCGGCTAAAATCAGGTATTCAGCCAGAGAATGATAGGAATAGGGAAGGAGTTGACCTGTATTCAGGGCGATGAAACCAATTAAGAATAAGCTGTACAGATTTTTGATCAGAATCCCGTAGTATAGGGCAAGAAGAATCTCCAGGATCAGGACCGCTGTATAAATACCGGAATTTTTAAGCTCCTTGTTACCCGTGATAATGTAGAAAGCTCCGATGGCAATAAAGATAACTGCGATCAATACTTTTTCCAGATTTTCCCTGATACTCCTGGGTTGTTTGTTGTTGTCGGTCATCGTCAGTGTTAATTCTTTACGTCAAGGATGGAGGCCAGTTTTTTCTCCAGGTCTGGTCCCCGAAGGTCTCTTGCGATGATGATTCCGGCAGGATCCAGCAGAAAAGTCATGGGAATAGCGTCTACACGGTAAGTAGGTACTACGGCAGATTGCCATTTTTTCAGATCGGATACATGGTTCCATTCCATACCGTCTGCCTCAATGGCTTTCAGCCAGGACTTTTTATCCTGGTCAAGTGAAACACTGAATACATCAAACCCTTTGTCCTGATACTTTTGATGAAGCCTTACGACATTTGGGTTTTCAAACCTGCATGGCCCGCACCAGGAGGCCCAGAAAT
>CAYTGJ010000017.1:30683-38634 GCA_964437245.1 uncultured Chitinophagaceae bacterium | reverse complement strand
CCAGTATGTACTTTCCACGAAGAGAAGAAAGCGTTTTCAGATCCCCTGCTGTATCAGGAAGACTGATATCCGGAGCCTGTTGACCTATTTTTAAGCCTATTGCCTGATGGTTTTCGGCTTGATTTACCAATACTGCTTCACCAGGAGTACTGCTTTTCCCATTATCGTGTTCTCCTTTGGTAGCAGGGTCACACCCCATAATAATAAAGGAAGAGATCAGAATATAACAAAATAGATGACCAGAACGCATTCTTAATCTAACTAAAAGTTTATTATTGAAAATGATTATTTGATTTGCCAGACGATTTCCCGTTTGGTCCCGTCTACCTGAAGTAAAAAACGCAAAGGATTAGGGATCAATACAAGACGTTTGTTCTTGCCGGCATATTTATCGGTGTCGATATGGATTCCTTCCGAAGGACGGACATCATAGGTATTCAGTCCGTCAGGCGATTGCCCTTTCAGAATGTATTGAGTAGCCAGATAAGCGATCGGAAGTAACACATCACTGTCCGCTTCCAGTTCATCATGAATATCTTCCAGGATGTCAGAAAAATCATCGCCGTATTTGTCTATAAATTCATCTTCCAGGTCATGTAACTCATCTTCGATTTTATCGTATCCTTTATCGTCGTAGGTAAGTGCATTAAGTTCTGCCTTTTTCTCTATAATTTCTATCAGAGATTTATCTATTGCTTTAGAATCCATTTTGTATTGATTTGTATTAGAAACAGAGTTAAAATTAAACTAAAATTCAGAAATATAAAAAATAAGACAGCGATATATTTTGGAGTCCCCGAATCCATCATCCGGGTCAACGGTTGCTGCCTGTTCTTATCTTAATAGTAAGATTATTTCAAGATATCAGATGCCTGGTACCGGATTGAGGATAAGAGACAAGACAGATGGCTTAATCCTTCTCTATTCTGTTAGAGAAAACAATTATGCTGTATCGGTTCCTGAATTTTATTTTATGGAAAATATTAGTATCATTAGACCCAAAATAAGAATTTTACGGGTACGCCCAACTCTTATTTATTTAACGTAATGCAATTATGAACGCTACAATTCAACAATCCACGAGGCTTGATGCCTCCGCCAAAGAAAGAATCCGGAAATGGCTTGAGGGAGCCTATGATGACGAAACTAAAAACACGATTCGTCAGTGGATCGATGAGCAAAAAGAAGACGAGCTGGTAGAAGCGTTTTATAAAGAACTCGAGTTTGGAACCGGGGGATTGCGTGGCACAATGGGAGTAGGCTCCAATCAGATGAATAAATATACCATCGGAATGTCGACCCAGGGACTTTGTAATTATCTGAAAGCCAATTTCCCGGATCAGCAGATTAAGGTAGCCATTGCGCATGATAGCCGGAACAACAGCCCTTATTTCGCACAGGTAACAGCCGATGTGTTTTCTGCCAACGGCATTAAAGTATATCTGTTCAAAGCGTTGAGACCCACTCCGGAATTGTCTTTCACCATTCGTCATTTCGGATGTCAGTCAGGAGTCGTGGTGACGGCTTCCCATAATCCGAAAGAATACAATGGTTATAAAGCATACTGGAACGACGGAGCGCAGGTGATCGCTCCGCACGACAAGAATATCATCAAGGAGGTACAAAAGATCTCTGATATCAGCGAGGTGAAATTCACTCGAAACGAAGGCCTGATCGAGCTGATCGGAGAAGAGATTGATGAATTGTACCTGAATAAAATTGTATCGCTGTCGGTTTCGAAAGAAGCGATCCAGCGTCAGAAAGATCTGAAGATCGTATATTCGTCTCTGCACGGCACCGGTATTGTACTGGTACCTGAACTGCTGAAACGTTTTGGTTTTAACAATGTGACCATTGTGGAAGAACAGGCGGAGCCGAACGGAAATTTCCCTACCGTGGTTTATCCTAACCCGGAAGAGACCGAAGCGATGACCATTGCGTTGAATAAAGCAAAAGAAATAGACGCTGATCTTATTCTGGCGACCGATCCGGACTCGGACAGAGTGGGGATTGGCGTGAAAAATAACAAAGGCGAGTTCCAGTTGTTGAATGGAAACCAGACCGGAAGCCTTCTGATCAACTACATGCTGAATGCATGGAAAGAAAAAGGAAAGATCACCGGAAAAGAATTCATCGTCAAAACGATCGTAACCTCCGACATCATTGAGAAAATAGCTGCTTCTTATGGCGTAAAGTATTACAATACGCTTACGGGCTTTAAATACATCGCTGATTTGATCCGGCAACTGGAAGGAAAAGAAAAATTTATAGTGGGAGGGGAGGAAAGCTACGGCTATCTGGTAGGAGACGATGTCCGGGACAAGGATGCGATCGCTTCCTGTGCTTTCATTGCTGAAATGGTGGCATATTATAAAGATAAAGGGATCAGCCCGTTTGATACTATGCTGGACATGTATGTAAAGAACGGATATTATAAGGAGAAACTTATTTCCATTACTAAAAAAGGAAAAGCCGGAGCAGAAGAGATCCAGCAAATGATGAAGGATATGCGCGACAATGCTCCCAAATCCCTGGCTGGTTCTAAACTATTGTATGTAAAAGATTACGATGCCTCTCTGCAACTGGAGGTCGCTACGGGAAAGCAAACCAAGTTGGATTTCCCAAGGGAAAATGCCTTGCAGTTGCTCACCGAAGACGGTTCTTTGATTTCCGCCCGCCCTTCCGGTACAGAGCCTAAGATCAAATTCTATTTCAGTGTGAACGAACCGATGGCTTCCCGTGAAGAATACGAAAAGGTAAGTGCCAGACTCGACGAAAAGATCAATACGATTATCAAAGAATTAAATCTCGCATAATTATGCAGGAAGGTGATCTTACCTCCGGTTTTAAAGTGCTTACGATCCTGTATTATGCCTTAGGAGGAGGACTCCTTCTAAGTGCATTCGTTTTTTATATGGTTTCGGACACGTCAGTAAACGTTGTAGATCCGGACCTTGCAGGGATATTGGCTATAGTGGTACCGGTGTTTGCACTGTCGTCTTTTGCCGTAGGAAAATATATGTACGCTACACAGGCTGCCCTTTCAAAAGAAAAAGCAACTGTTTCTGAAAAGCTGAACTATTACCGTACCGCTTGTTTGATGCGTTGGGCCTCGCTTGAAGGAGCAGGCCTGTTTTCAGGGGTAGTATACCTCCTTACCGGAGATCTTTTATTCATGGCTTTTCTGGCTATGATACTGGTATGGTTTTTACTGAGTAAACCGTCCATGTCTAAATTTCAACAGGATTTTTAAATTCGAATGATCAAAAAACAACAAAAAAGAACTTTAGGCTTTATAGGTTTCGGAGGGTTTGGTAGATTTATCATTCCTCATCTGAAACCATATTTTGATATTACGGTTTACGACAAGAATGATCTGTCTGAAGAAGCAAAAGCAATCGGCGTAAAATGGGGAACGTTAAAAGAAACAGTAATCCAGGAAATGGTAGCACTGGCCGTTCCGGTACAATTTTTAGAAGATCTGCTGATAGAGATCAAAGATATGTTAAACCCCAAAACCCTGGTGTTTGACTTGTCTTCTGTAAAGATCAAACCGATCGATCTGATGCTTAAGCATTTGCCTGATCATGTGGATATTATAGGGACGCACCCTTTATTTGGACCACAGAGTGGAAAAGACGGGATTGAGGGACTTAACATCGTGGTATGTCCGGTACGTACCAAGAAAAATCATAACCTGATACGCTTTTTTTCCAAAGAACTTAAACTGAATGTACTGGAGCGTACCCCTGTGGTACACGATAAGCAGATGGCTTATGTACAGGCACTGACCCATTTTGTGGGAAGAGCCGTCAATGCAATGGACATCCCCGATGTAGAACAAAAAACACCGGCTTATCAGTATCTCTTATACATCAAACGCAACCTGGGACAAGATTCACTGGACCTTTTTCTGACCATCGAAAAAGAAAATCCGTATGCAAAAGAAGTAAGGGATCAGTTTATCGAAGAGTTAAAGCAGCTCAATAAACTGCTTGAGGAATAAGTCAGAGGCATAGAGCATACGATCTTAAGTAACGTGGGAAAAAAAATAAAAATATTAAGTATTGACGGAGGAGGAATACGGGGGGTCATCCCCGGTGTGATTCTGATGCGGATGGAGAAAATCATTCAGCAGAAAACCGGTAATTCCCAGGCCAAGCTTGCCGATTATTTTGATTTTTTTGCCGGAACCAGTACCGGGGGGATCCTGGTAGGGATTTACCTCTGCCCGGATGAAAAAGACCCGGCCAAACCAAGATTCACAGCAGAGCAGGCCGTAGAACTCTATCTGAGACGTGGTCCTCTGATCTTTAATAGCTCTGCCTGGAAACGTTTTACCTCTATGGGAGGACTAAACGAAGAGAAGTATTCCGAAGAGGCTCTGGAAAAATACCTCCGTGCTTATTTCCGGGATATCCGGTTGAGCGAACTTATCAAGCCGTGCCTGATCGCCGCGTATGAGATTGAGAAACGCCATCCCTATTTCTTTTCCCGTGACGATGCCCGCCGGTACGTAGATCGTGATTTTTATATCCGTGATGTGGCAAGAGCTACTTCGGCGGCTCCTATTTATTTTAAAGCCTCACAGATCTCTTCTATGTCCGGAAGTGTTTTGTCCTGTATTGACGGAGGGCTGGTCGCCAATAACCCTTCCCTGTGCGGGTTGACGGAAGTATTAAAAGTGAACGGGCACGAACAGCCATGGCCGATCAGGGACGTGATGATGATTTCATTGGGTACAGGTATTAAAAAAAATCCGATCGAATATAAAATAGCCCGTGATTTTGGTGCCCTGAGCTGGATCAAGCCGATCTTACATATTGTTTCTTCGGGGAATAACGAAATTGTAGATTACGAAGTAGGACAGCTTTTTAAAAATGCAGGAGTTTCTGATCAGTACCTGCGCCTTTCTCCGCTACTGAGTTCTGCCAGTGCCGACATGGACGATGCCTCTCCCGAAAACTTGCAGGCATTGAAGGAGGCAGGTCTGCAATGTGCGGAGGAATACGAACGTAAGATAGAGGCAATGGTAGACAAACTTATTAGTGAAGAATAATTTTGTATCTTTGGCCCCTGGTAGAGTACTGTTGATTGATTTAATTAAAAATATTTTTGAATATGGAGTTGAATATCCCTCTCTTAGCTAAAATTTGTGAAACTCCAGGTACATCCGGTTTTGAAAAACAGATCCGCGATCTTGTCATCGAAGAAGTACGGCCTCTCGTTGATTCGTTGGAGACCGACAACCTGGGAAATGTGATTACGCTGAAAAAAGCTAAAAATAACCCTTCCGGGAAAAAAGTAATGATCGCTGCCCACATGGATGAGATCGGATTCATTGTGACGCACATCGATGATCAGGGCTTTGTTCGTTTTCATACCCTCGGAGGTTTTGACCCAAAGACCCTTACCGCTCAGCGTGTGATTGTACATGGTTCAAAAGATCTGGTCGGTGTGATGGGGAGTAAACCCATTCATGTCATGAGTCCGGAAGAGAAAAACAAACCTGCCAGGATTGAAGAATTTTTTATAGACCTGGGTATGACCAAGGAAGAAGTGGAACAATACGTATCCATAGGAACACCGGTCACCCGCGAACGTTCCCTGATAGAAATGGGAAATTGTGTCAATTGTAAATCCATTGATAATCGTGTGTCGGTTTTTATTCTGATCGAAACCCTGAAACAGCTTTCCGATTTTCCTTATGATGTATACGGAGTCTTTACCGTACAGGAAGAAGTAGGTCTCAGAGGTGCGAATGTGGCAGCTCACAAGCTCAATCCCGATTTCGGGTTTGGCCTGGATACAACCATTGCCTACGATGTGCCGGGCGCAAGAGCTTACGAAAAGATCACGGAATTAGGCAAGGGAACTGCGATCAAGATCATGGATTCCTCTACCATCGCAGATTACAGGATGGTGGCGTTCCTGAAAAAGACTGCAGACGATCATCAGATCAAGTGGCAACCGGAAATACTGACTGCCGGAGGAACTGATACTGCGCCGGTACAGCGTACCGGGAAGAACGGGTCTATTGCCGGAGCGATTTCTATTCCTACCCGGCATATTCATCAGGTGATCGAAATGGCGCACAAAGAGGATATCAAGGCCAGTATTCAGTTGTTAAAGGCCGCCATTGAAGATCTTGATAAGTACGACTGGAGTTTTTAGCAAAGGCTTGAAATAATATTCCGACGAATCTACTGGCAGATAGCTCTTATAACAGAGAAGAAACAGGTGTTCTGTGACTAAAATATACCGTATTTATCCCTATGTTTTCAGAGGTTATTTAAAAGCAGGAATATAATAGATTGGTTAAGAGCCTGAGAACCCTTGTCGGGAAAAGAGAGCTTTTTCAAATCATGGGCACCTCTTGCCTGACGCTGTCTCCATACGTCTTCTGATAAGATGAAAGTGAAACAAAGCATGATAAGTATTAATACAGTGGCGTAGTCCAGTATTAATACGTATTTTAAGAACTATTTACCTTGTTTTTTTAGATCGTATATTTTTATTTTTTATCTTAAAAAATAAACCTTGTTACAGTACATGAAGTTTTCTCTGGAGAGGAAGATATTCATCGGTTTTGCGCTGGTTATTTTTGTATTACTACTCCTGGGAGGTTTTTCTTTCCGGGATAATCAGCGATATGCCGATACGAATAAAATGGTTTTGCATACAGAAAAGGTCTTGTATCATACAGAGCAGGTATTATCTGCGGCGTTGGATATGGAGACTGCCATAAGAGGATATGCAATCGTCCGGGATACTTCATTTTTAGAGCCTTTTGAAATAGGAGAGAAGAAAGCGTCTGCTCATATACACCAACTGACCATACTGGTTGAAGGAGATGTTTTTCTTTCCGGCAGAACGAAACAGATAAAGCATAATTTGTTCAAAAAGATTGCGACGCTGAAATCGTTGAGAAATAATCTGGAAAGCAATACTCTGTTGGACGATGAAATATTTTACGAAAGTAAAAAAATGATGGATGAAATAAGAGGGTTAATAGGAGAGATGAAAGGATACGAGAGCAATATGTTGGCAGTGCGTATGAGGGAGAATGAAAAAGCTTACCGTAATTTTTATGCTTACTGGGTGTTTTTTTTTATAACCATTCTGTGTGTTCTGTTGGCCATCTTTTTTTTAATAAAACATCATCTGGAAGCCAGGACAAAATATGAAAGGCGTCTGAAAAAGAACTGGAATATGTTTCAGTCGGTCCTGGATAAAACCACCACGGCAGTTTCAGTGAAAGGACTCGATGGACGGAGTTTACTGGTCAATAAAAAATTTGAATATTATTTCTCTAAAAGCAATTCAGGAGGACTGCAATCACATGGTATTTTATTCGGAGAGACAATACCTGAGAGTAGTTATATTCCTCCGGCTCATCTGAAAGAAGAAGACATAGCAGTTTTAAATAGTCAGGAAACGTTGCAGAAAGAAGTAACCGTTACCGGAATTGACGGGAAGGAAAAAACATTTTGGGTCGTCCGGGTTTTTCTGACAGATGAGAAGCAAAATCCTTATGCGATCTGTACTGTCGGGGTCGATATCTCTGAGCGGAAAGAACAGGAAGAGAAAATAAAAAACCTGAATGCAGAACTGAGTGAGAAACTGGAGCAACTGCAACTGACGAACCGGGAACTGGAAGCGTTTACTTATTCTGTCTCCCACGATCTGCGTGCGCCTTTACGGTCTATAGAAGGCTATTCCAGTATTCTGAAGGAAGATTTTTATGAATCGCTGGATGAGGAAGGCCAACGTGTGCTGGGGATTGTGATTGAAAATACCAGAAGAATGGGAGGGCTGATCGATGATATGCTAGCCTTCTCCAGAATAGGAAAGCTTGAGTTGCAAACTGTAGACGTTGACATGAAAAAAATGGTCGCCCAGGTAGTAGAACAGTTAAAAAAGGCAACCTGGAACAACCATTCTCTCGTAA
>CAYTGJ010000017.1:27680-30673 GCA_964437245.1 uncultured Chitinophagaceae bacterium | reverse complement strand
CGTAAAAATAGAAGGGATGCCGGTCGTAAGGGCGGATCATAACATGATCAGGCAGGTCTGGATCAACCTGATTGATAATGCCCTGAAGTATACTTCAAAAATGGAATTCCCTGAGATAGAGATAGGATACAGGATGGAAAAGGGGGAAGCTTTTTTTTATGTAAAGGACAATGGAGTTGGCTTTGATATGAAATATGCGCATAAGCTGTTCGGAGTATTTCAGCGGTTGCACAGGATGGAAGAGTTTGAGGGGACAGGAGTAGGGCTTGCAATTGTGCATCGAATTATTGAAAAGCACGGCGGAACAATATGGGTGAATGCAACACAGGGGAACGGAGCAGAATTTTGTTTCCGGATACCTGATCAGGGATAGAATAAATTAACAGGAGATCATGAAAGAGCATGTAGTAGAAATTTTATTGGTGGAGGATAATCTTAACGATGCAGAACTAACCATACGGGCATTGAAGAAGTATAACCTTGCCAATCATTTACTTCATCTGAAAGATGGAGAAGAAGCATTGGATTATTTGTACTCCCCGGATACGAATCTGATGCCTAAACTGATCCTGCTGGATCTGAAAATGCCAAAAGTAGATGGAATAGAAGTCTTGACAAAGCTTAAAAGCGATGAGCAGAAAAAGATCATTCCGGTGGTGGTACTTACCTCTTCCAGGGAAGAACAGGATATCGTGCGATCTTATCAGTTGGGGGTGAATGCATTTGTGGTAAAGCCTGTAGAATTTGATTCATTTATGAAAGCGGTGGCCGAGTTGGGTTTGTTTTGGATGGTGCTGAACCAGGCCCCCGGATCACATTCTTTATAAAACCTGGAGGAAATGGAAAATAACTTTCTTAAAATATTGATCTTGGAGGATTCTGAGTACGATGCGGAATTGATATTAAGGGTTATTAAAAAATCAGGGTTGAGTTTCGTACACGAAAGAATTGATACACGTGAAGAATTTATCATGGCCATGAAGACTTTTAAACCGGACATCGTTTTATCGGATCATTCATTGCCACAGTTCAACTCCATGGAGGCTCTTAAATTAAGCAGGGAGGAGTCTGAACTGATCCCTTTTGTACTGGTGACCGGTACGGTGTCGGAAGAATTTGCCGTGGAATGCCTGATCGAAGGAGCAGACGACTATATCTTAAAAGGGAATTTAACAAGACTTCCTTCTGCGATCCTGGGTGCTATTAAAAAGAAGCAAATAGAACTGGAGAAAAATATGGCGGTGGAGATCCTCAGAAAAAGTGAGGAGCATTTCAGGGGCCTGATCGAAAACTCTTCCGATATTTTTGCCATCATAGATCTTCATAATCAGATTGAGTATTTAAGTCCTTCTGTGAAAAAAATCCTGGGGTATTCTGTAAATGAGCTGAAAAAGAAGAGCCTCGAAGAGTTTGTTCATCAGGACGATAAAAACGATGTACGCAGCATGATGGAAGAGTTCAGAGACAGGGAGCTTAGTGTCAACGAATTCCGTTTTCTTCATAAAAGCGGAACATGGAGATACCTGGAGTGCATCAGTAAAGCCGATACAAGAAAAGAATTTCTGATTCTTAATATCCGCGATATTACAGATAGAAAACTGAACGAGCAGGAATTACGTTCTAAAAATTCAGAGCTTGAAAAAATAAACAAGGAACTGGATAGCTTTGTGTACAGTGCCTCGCATGATCTCAGAGCTCCGCTCAAATCCGTACTAGGCCTTGTCAACCTGACCAAGATGGATTATGAGATCCATAATTTTGAATCCATTTATGAGTACTCTACTCTCATCGAAAAAAGCATCAATAAACTGGATGATACGTTGCAAAAGATCATTAATTATTCTGCCAATGCACGGTCAGAAGTGATTTATGAGTCCATTGATTTTGAGGGGATGATCAATGAGATATACGATGTGCTGATGTATATCCCGAGGGTCACGAAGATAGAGAAGAAGATTTCCGTAAAAAAAGAAACGCCGCATTTTTGTTCGGATACAGGAAGGATCGGGATCATTTTTAATAACCTTATTTCAAATGCTATCAAATACAGTAATCCTTATATTGAGCATCCTTTTATCCATATCGACATTCTCATTCGTAAGGAAGAAGCATTGATCCAATTTAAAGACAATGGCATCGGTATTAACGAAGGGTATCAGGATAAGATCTTTAATATGTTTTACCGGGCCACGGAAAAGAGTGACGGCTCCGGCTTAGGATTATACATTGTAAAGGAAATTATAGACAAACTGGAAGGGAGCATAACGGTTTCTTCCCAAGTAAATATAGGAACAACGTTTACCATTACGATTCCTAATCATGGCTAGAGAAAAAGGAATTTATATAGTCAAAAGGATCAATAACTATTTTAACCCTGAAACGAACGTATGAATATCCTCCTCACTAAATCTCAGGAAAGTAAAGCACAGTCTATAAATAATATCGTTTCTCATAAGCAGAAAAACAATAAACAGATATCGGCAGACAATCGTCCGGAAGCAGTTTTACAGCAAAAGCTACAGTCAATTGTCAATAATTCTTCTATTGGACCTCTTCAAAAAACCGGTAAAGACCTTGCCGTCCCCTTACCACTTCAGGTAAAAGTGTCTCCCGCACCAGCACGGATGAGCTTTTCTCGCAAAACGGCTCAATTGGCACAGGCGGATATTTCTTATAATATAGATAAAACTGGTGTTCAAAATGTTAAGGGAACCCCGGTGGCATTAGGAGGATTAGGGGGAGTTACCCATTCAGAACAGGGAGTATGGGCCAATGTACAAAATACAATTACGAGCGCACTTGGGAATGGAAGTGCCGTAGAAGTGACTTTTGAGGTCGATACTACTATTTGTCATCTGTGTTCCCCTTGGCTTGAAAATACAGTATGGCAGCAGATGAATAATGCTGTTAAGAATGGGGGTTCTTTTCATCTGTTTGTGAACGTCAATGGTGCCAAGGTAGAAGTGACCGGTAATACTACCATTTGGCTAAAC
>CAYTGJ010000017.1:12864-27670 GCA_964437245.1 uncultured Chitinophagaceae bacterium | reverse complement strand
CAAACGAAATAGCCGACGCCCCTACCTGGGACAGACTTTCCGATTTTGACAAAATGGATCGTTTTTTAACAGATAACCGAGATAAAGACGGAGACCTGCAGGGAGGAAATGTGTCGGATCATGTATCAGGAGTCCATACAAAGTTGAAAGACCAAATGAATATAGGACAAATTACAGGGGACAAAGTAGAAGCCTGTCTTGACCAGGCTAAAATAGATGCTGTCAAGATACAGGTACTTGCTTATGATTATGCGGACGAAGCAACAATGCTGGCGGCATTGGCAGAAATAGATCTCTTTAAAGTGATGGCTTCAGGGCAGCTAGGGGATATTCCTGAATTCTCATACGACAATGGACTTTTGACAGGACAGACCGACTGGCAGAAAACCCTCACTTCCTATTTTCAGGGTTGGATAGAATACTGGATTTATGATAACCTGGATGATCACAGGATTCCGGGAAAATATTAAAAGTAAAAGGTCCATTTAAGATCAAATGGACCTTCGGCTGTCGTTTGTCTCTCACAAACTACCCTGGTGATTTGATATATGATTAACCTGGTTCCTGACAAACGGTTTGTGGGGACACAAACCGAGGCGTCGTATAGGATTGTTGTCATTAGCCATCGTTTGTGTCTTTACAAACGACTTCATTTAAAATTCACTAACCCATTAATAAAAAGAGAACGTCCAATTAATTGGACGTTCTCTTTTTATTAAGAGCGTATGTATATATGATCTACCTAAGCAGCAGGAGTCAAAACCGCTTTTTTCTTTAACTCCACCTGTGCATCAGGACCAAATTCCTTTAACATCTGGTAGTGTGATTTCATAGCACTGAGGAAACTCTTATTTTCGATGTATGGAACACCGAACTCCTGAGCGGTTTGTCTCACAATATCCGATAAAGCAGGGTAATGTACGTGGCAGATCTTAGGAAACAAATGGTGTTCTACCTGCTGGTTCAGTCCTCCGCAAAGGAAACTGGTCAGAAAGTCTTTGGTTCCGAAATTAGCCGTAGTTTTCATCTGATGTACAGCCCAGGCTTCTTCTATGTTCCCTTCAGCATTGGTGGTCGGGAAATCTGTACCTTCCACTACGTGTGCCAGCTGGAATACCAGCCCTAGTACCAGTCCCATGAAAAGATGCATGGTCACAAAACCGATGATAAACTGCCACCAGGTGATATCCATGATCACCAGAGGAAGAACGATGAAAACAGTATAATACAATACTTTGAAAAAGAACAGGTTGAAATATTCACTGAAAGAGTGTTTGGAGTTGTCAAATGCTCCGATACTTTTCTGGAAGAATTTTTTATAATCTTTCCGCAATACCCAGTTCAGACTGGCTAGTCCGTATAACAGGAATCCGTATACGTGCTGGTATTTCTGGATTTTGTTTACTTTATCCAGCGGAGAGAGCCTGATAAGTCCGGGAGCGATTTCGATGTCTTCATCATGCTCCGGAATATTGGTATAGGTGTGATGGATCTGATTGTGTGTAATGTTCCATATGTAAGGGCTTCCTCCGATAAAATAGAAGGAATAGTTTCCTATGATTTTATTGACAGTAGGATTGGAAGAATAAGCTCCATGAATGGCATCATGAGACACGTTAAAGCCTATGAATGCCAAAAAGGTACCTAAAATGACGGTAAGCCCCCATTGTTGATAAAGGTTGAACGGACCCAGTAAAATTAGAAAATACAAGCCTACCGATCCTCCTAAAAACAGGGCCGTTTTGAAATACATCAAACCATTGGCATTTTTGGACAGATTGTTTTGGGTGAAATATTCGTCTACACGAATCTTAAGAGTGGCGAAAAACTCAGATTTACTTTTATCTATAAATCTTAATTTTTTAGTGCTTTTAGTAGCTGACATTAAACGATTTAATAATTTAACATGACAAATATACAACAAAAAAACGTTTTTCTATAACAAATGTTGTTTGTCATTTGCTTTTTTTATCGTGAATACAGCACCGTCGTACTCTAAAATGTAGAGCCCCAGGTTCTCATGCTGGAACGAATCCATGAGTCTAAGATCCTGATGCAGAATGGTTGAAAGGAGAATTCGCATTGCTCTTCCATGCATGCAAATGAGAATAATATCTTCCTCTTGTTTGTCAAGAATGATTTTAATCACCTTTTCCTGTTTCTGCTGTAGATCCAGAGGACTTTCTCCTCCTTCTGGCTTATAATCAACCTCTCCGTCTTTCCATTTCTTAACCATGTTCCAGTAAAAAGTGTTATCGGCGATGCTGACTTCCTTGCCGTCTTTATTTCCCCAGTTAATTTCATTCAGCTCTTCATAAGCTTCATGCGGGATATTGAGGTCGATGAATCCCTGTACAGATTGGATGCTTCGTTTAAGGCGGGAGGTATATACTTTTTTAAATGGGATGTCTTTGTAATAATCAAAAAATTTAGCGGCCTGGTTTCTTCCTGTCTGGTTCAGGTCGGAGTCTACTCCGCTTCCCTGAACATATCCTTTAAGGTTATAATCCGTTTGACCATGCCGGATAAGGTATATTTTTTTGCTTTCCAAATTTTCCTATTTTTGTTTACACTATACAAAAGTAATGATAAATACAGACATAAAAGTCAGCGAACTCAATAAACTTTCCCCCAATACAATAGCGGAACAGTTGGGGATCGAATTCACGGAGACAGGAAGCGATTATATCAAAGGCAAAATGCCCGTGGATCATCGTACTCATCAGCCCATGGGACTTTTGCACGGAGGAGCCTCGGTGGTGCTGGCAGAAACACTGGGAAGCGTCGGTTCTTTTTTGTGTGTGGATCAGGAAAAACAATATTGTGTAGGACTGGAGATCAATGCCAATCATGTGAAAGCTGTGCGCGGCGGTTATGTGTACGGCACAGCGCATCTGCTCCATGCCGGCAGAAAAACACATATCTGGGATATCCGTATTACCAACGAACGGGAAGAACTGGTGTGCATAAGCCGTTTGACCGTAGCAGTGATTGACAAAAAATAGGACCATGGGAGAGAAGGTGTTGTGGAAAGATTCTGAGATCTTACAATATTCAGGAAAAGAGATCGTATTTGCACTGGCAGCGGTAGCTTCGGAGAGAAACCTTGCCTATGCCTGCTGGCGTCTGCCGGGGAGTGAGGAATTGTGTATACTGGTTGATTTTTCAGAAACGGTTACTTTTAAAAAACCTCAGTTGGAAAAATCCGCACAGGGTTTTATCATTCAGTCTTTTCTTCCGCATCAGAATGCCGAAACGATTTTCCTGAACCCGGATGTATTTTTCTCTTCTTCGGAAAAAGAAATTATTGTTTCTTCAGGATTTTCTGATCTTTTGCAGCGGGACTCTTTTTTCAAAGAAGTAGAAAAAAAACTGGTAGCTTCCGACCGAAGAATAAGCCTGCCGGCATACACCGGCATGGCCGGTACTACTCAACAAAATACCGTAGCACATTATACAGACCTGGTCAACGAGGCGAAGAAAGCCATTCGGGAAAACAGGTTTAAAAAAATAGTACTTGCCAGAAGTAAGCAGATCGCATTGGAAAAGGAGGTAGACCTTGCCGGTATGTTTGACAAGGCTGCACAGGAATATTCCAATGCCCTGATCTCCCTGGTGTATACCAAGACTACGGGAACCTGGTTTACCGCTACTCCGGAGATCCTGGCGAGCATTGACCAGAACGGTCTTTTCCGTACCATTGCCCTGGCCGGTACTCAGTTGCTGAAAGAAGGCGACAGTATTCAGAAGGCGGTATGGACACAAAAGGAAATAGAAGAACAGGCATTGGTAGGACGTTACATCATCAACTGCTTTAAAAAGATACGGCTGCGGGAATACGATGAAGAAGGCCCCAGAACGGTTCAGTCCGGCAACCTGCTGCATCTCCGCACCGATTATACTGTGGATACCAGCGAGCATAATTTTCCGGAGCTCGCTACTGTGATGCTGGAATTGCTGCATCCTACCTCTGCTGTATGCGGCATGCCGAAAGAAGTAACGCTGGAGTTTATCAAAGAACATGAAAACCTGGAACGTAAACTGTTTTCCGGATACCTTGGCCCGGTAAATATCCATTCAGAATCCCATATATTTGTCAATCTTCGCTGTGCCAACCTCTGGGAGGACAGAGCCATTTTGTATGCAGGAGCTGGTATTACACAGGATTCAGAACCGGAAAAAGAACTCCGGGAAACGGAAATGAAGATGGAGGCGGTAGGGCGTTTTTTCACCGGTCACTAGAGCATGGTCCTTCCCATTCTCTGGGAGGGCAGAGCCTTGGCTTATCCCCTGACAAGACAAGGGGCCTGGGAGTATGGAATTTTAATAATCAGTATACTATCGGCAGATAGTTATTCAACGTTAAATAAAAATCCGGGTCATGCCGGGCAGTCAAACCGATCTTTTTTCATATGGAAAAAAACAACAAGAAAATAATCAACGCCTGGTGTATGTATGACTGGGCCAATTCGGTTTTTTCACTGACCATCACAACGGCTATTTTCCCGGAGTATTTTCTGGCAGTGACCGGAAATGAAGTGAATTTTCTTTCCTTCACTTTATACAACGATGTACTGATGAGCTACATCGTTTCAGCCTCTTTTCTTTTTGTAGCCTTGCTGAGCCCTTTTCTGACCTCTGTAGCCGATTATTCGGGCAGGAAGAAAATGTTCATGCAGGGGTTCTGCTACCTGGGAGCTTTTGCCTGTCTTGGATTGTACTTTTTTAAACCGGCAGAAGGCGTAGATCTGGTGAGCGAATTCGGGCTGCTGATCGGGGTAACGGGATTCTTCCTGGGGTTGGTAGGATACAGCGGCAGCATTGTGTTTTACAACTCTTTCCTTCCCGAGATTACAGATGAGATCAATTACGATAAAGTCAGTGCCAAAGGATTTTCCATGGGGTATATTGGCAGTGTACTGCTGCTGGTGATCAATCTGGCTACAGTGATAGCTGCGCAGAACGGATTGATCGGGATATCGGCAGGAGAAGCTTCCCGGCTTTCTTTTTTGACGGTCGGGATATGGTGGTTTGTTTTTGCCCAATATACGTTCCGCTATCTTCCTAAATACTCTTCCGCAGTAAGAGGAGAGGGGAGCTGGATTTTCAACGGAGTGAAGGAACTTAAAAAGGTTTTTCAGGAAGTATTAAAAAGACGGTTGCTGAAAATTTTCCTGCTGTCTTTCTTCTTTTATAATATGGGAGTACAAACAGTGATGTACCTGGCTCCTTTGTTTGCTAAAAAAGAGATCGGACTGGAATCCGCCAATCTGATCATGACGATCCTGATCATTCAGGTAGTGGCCATTGCCGGAGCAGTATTCTTTAACTATACCTCTTCCAGGGTGGGCAATACAAAAGCACTGCTTCTGGGGATAAGCATATGGATCGTCGTTTGCACAATGGCTTACTTTGTACAGAAAGGAATAGGCTTTTATGTACTAGCCGCAATGATCGGATTTGTAATGGGAGGGATCCAGTCCTTGTCAAGATCTACTTACTCCAAACTGATCCCGGAACAAACGGCCGACAATGCTTCTTATTTCAGCTTTTATGATGTAGCCGACAAGATCTCTACCGTACTCGGGACATTTATGTTTGGTTTTGTCAAACAACTCACAGGAAATATGCGCAATAGTGTATTGCTGATTGCTGTACTGTTTGTAATAGGAGGGATTATACTTTCGTATATACCTTCGAAGAAAATATATACAGATAAAGCAAACTAAAACTGCTCTCAACAATCAGACGCCAGTTATCCCTGATTGTTGAGAGCGGTTACTCACATGCGCTCGTGTTGGCTATTCAATGTTTTCTATGAAAATTTTATCCAGCATCTTGAATCTGGCATCTATTACTGAGATGAGTTCTAATAAAACTTAAAGGTCCGGTTGTTAGTCGTTCCGTTTTTGGTTTTATTCCGGTTCAATGCATTCAGATGGTCGTTCTGCTCTTTTTTAGATTTTTCAGCAGCCTTCTTATTGATCTTTTTGTTCTTGTCATTGGTCTCAATGATCTTCTTGGCCTGGTTGGCGTGAAATCCCCGTTGTGCTTCTTTTTCATATTCGCTCAAGCGGTAGGCATTTCCGGAACAGGCGGATAGCAGGGCAGCTCCAATTGCAAAAATCAATAGTTGTTTCATCTCGGCACGTTTCTTTTGGCTTTTTTACGGAAAAACCGGCATTAGGTTGCAAGAAAGGGGAGAAGGATAGATCAATGTCCGCAAAACTTCAGAAATCTTCCTGTTATTCCTGGAGGATCCTGACTTCAGTACGGCGGTTTAATTGTTTTCCTTCTTCCGTGCTGTTGTTCGCAATGGGTGAGTTTTCTCCGTATCCTTTGGCAGTAATTCGCTGGCCGTTGAGTTTTCCTTGCTGTACCAGGTAGGTTCTTACGGCTTCTGCACGGTGCTGGGAAAGCAGCATATTGGCCTCGTCACTGCCGGTATCGTCGGTATGCCCTGCTATTTCGATTGACATAGAAGGTTTTAGCTGCATAAGTTCGATGAGCTCTTTTAGAATGGCTTCGGATCCTTTCCGGATGGTTGCTTTTCCTGATTCAAACTGGAGGTTTTTAAGTGTAAAGACCTTTGCCGGCTCGTATTGAAGTGTCAGGGTTGCCATGCTGTATCTTCCCGGTGTCTGGGGCACTTCAAAGGTATTATATTCCTGGTTTTCACCTAGTCCTTTTACTACAATATTGTAAGTATCTCCTTCGGGAAGCAGAAGCCTGAATTTTCCGGATTCGTCGGTGATACCCATCAGGACTGTTTTTGTTTTCTGGCCTTCAAACAGGATCCTGTCGTGGACCCGTATTTTGTGATTCATATCTTTGACCACTACCTCTACCAGAAGGCTGTCTTCGGTGGAGTGGAGCAACTGTTGTGCAGGACTGATGAACGGGGTGCCAAGGAATACTGTCAGAAGTGTGTAAATGATTTTTTTCATGTTTAATAAAATAGGTTTACCAGTATAATGCCGGACGGATTAAAAAGATACAGGAAAAAAAACAGATTGTTTTTACACAAAGGTAAACGGTTTTTCTTTTTTACTATTAAGGGATATGTAAATGTTTCTAGAAGGGTTAATCCCCTTTTTTTACAAAATTAAACCCTTTTTAAGGTGTTTCTAAGCGTATGTTAGCAAAGAGTGTCTCTTCTTAAAAGATATTTTTTTAGTCAATTATTACCATTTCATGTTTACTTTTTTGAATGATTCGAGTAAAAACTATAAATGGTTCAAGCCAGATAAGCCCGGATCATTGAACCTTGTTAAATCCACTGATACAATGAAAAATAGTATAGCCAGTTTAGTGAGTTTCTTAGTGAGCATTATAGGAAGCTTCGCTCAGTTTCAGGTGAATAATGATGCTGTTTCTCTGGGAGGAGGGCATTACCGTCTTACCGAAGCCTTGAATTCAAGGGCTGGCTCTGTCTGGTATAAACTGCAGCACGATCTGCACGATCCTTTGAATATCCAGGGACAGATGTATTTCGGAACGGATGATGCCGGTGCGGATGGGATTGCGTTTGTACTTCAAAATAACTGTCTTGCGGCAGGTACTTCCGGAGGAGGAATAGGATATGCCGGTATGCCGGGACAATCCATTGCCGTTGAGTTTGATACGTATGAAAATATAGCAGGCTCCGGAGACCAGGACAACCATGATCCTACTTATGATCACCTGGCCATCCAGCGGTTGGGAAATGTAGACCATGCCCATCCGACCAACAATTTGTTTGGCCCCGTTCAGATGCATGCTTCTAAAACTAATGTGGAAGATGGAATATGGTACAACTTTCAGATTTCTTACGACCCGATCACGCATCAGTTGAATGTCTATTTTGACAATACCCTCCGGGCTTCCATCACGTATGATCTGATGAACGATATTTTCGGGGGGAATCCTTATGTCTATTGGGGATTTACCGCTTCTACCGGTGGATTTTACAATGAGCAGAGGGTGTATATCAATGCCAGTCTCTCTACCTATGCTCTTACTGATTTCACCACCTGCTCGGATCCTGTATGGGTCAATTTGCCTCCGCTTACCAAGTTCACCGGAACCAATGTAGCCCTTAATAAATCGTCTTTTTCGTCCAGCAATGAACATGGAGGAGTACCTCCTTCTGCGGTGGTAGACGGTAATATGAGTACAAGGTGGTCAAGCCAGTATACAGACAACGAGTGGATCTATATAGACCTTGGGTCCGGACATGATATCGATAGTGTGGTGTTGTATTGGGAAGGTGCTTTCGGAAGACAATACAGCATACAAACTTCGGTCGATGCACTTTCCTGGGTAGACCAGTATACAGAAACCAACGGAGACGGAGGAAAAGACAGGATCGATTTTTCGGCTACCAGTATTCGCTATGTACGGATGCTTGGCATTCAGAGAGCCCTGGGGTACGGATATTCACTCTGGGAGTTTCAGGTGTTTGGAAAACCTAAATACATCTGGGGCCCCGACGATGGATCGATCAGTGATATTTACAGCGCTTCTCCTACCTTTACGCCAGCGGTTACCACTACCTATACCGTTACGATCCCCGACCCTTGCAGTGGTCCGGTGTATTACGATATGACTGTCACGGTAGATTGTTCTGTGCTTCCGGTTACGTTGCTGTCTTTTGAGGCAATGCTGACCGGGACTAAAGCAACCGTAAGCTGGGTGACCACCCAGGAGATCAACACGGCCTTTTTTACAGTGCTGCGTTCTTCCGACGGCATTTATTTTACACCGGTTGGTACCGTAGAGGCGGCTGGGAATACTGGATCCATACGGTACTATACGTTTAACGATCCAGAGGCAGTTTCTGGCACCGTTTATTATAAGCTGATAGGGACAGACCGGGACGGTAGTACGTATGAAAGTGAAATCAAACATGTATCGTTCGGAGGTCTGGATATACGGGTCGGGAACTCTGCATTTGAGGAAGAAGTTTCCGTTTTGCTGGGTGGACAGACCGGATGGATCAGAATTACAGTGATCGATTTACTCGGGCGCACGTTGCTGGAATTGTACCAGGAAAATGTCTCCGGAGAAATAGTACTGGGCAGAGAACTGGCGCCAGCCTGTTATCTGATGAAGGTGGAAACGGAAGTACAGACCGAGAGTTTCAAGATCACGAAAACGAAATAAGCCGGCATTCATTACTTTGCCCTGAGGTAATGTTGAACATATTTTAAGATCCCGGATGCAGGAAAAAAACACTCTGGATCTCTAAACCTCTTTTTAATCTTTTGTGTTTTTATCGTAAAAACACGGAATAGAAAACCGAAAAGTACTTATTATCTGTAGATTATACAGTAAAAAGGCCATTAAAATGACTCATTTGTGTCATTGCCCCTGTGTCAAGGAATGGTTAATTTAGCGGCCGGTTATAGAATCTGTAAAAGGGTTCTATAGCTACCCTTTACCTAACCAAGCCTTGCCACAGTAGGACCGTATGAAGTCCTACTCGGCAAGCACCATTTTTCTCTTATTTTCTTCATATTCTGAGTGATAAAATCTCTTTTTGTTTTTATTGTGGCATGATTTTTATGTATATTGAACAAATATCTAATCAATCCTATATATATGAAAAAGCTAAACTTGTCCTTTCTGGGAGCAGCCATGGTTGCTTCACTCGTATTCTTTACGGGATGTAAAAAAGAAAAAGAAGAGGAGCCTACTTCCAAGGTAAAAGCTACTCCTAATGACCAGCAAGGTTCGTCTGAAGCCGATGAAGCAATTGCGAATGTGAATGATTTTATTAACAACAAAATAGGAGGAGGTGCCGGCCAGAAAATAGGTGCGTATAATCTTCCTTGCGGGGTGGTACAGCTTGACTCTACTGAAGCAGGAGGGAAAAAAACGTATCGCTTTACTTACGGACGGCAGTCGGCTTGCGGGTATAAGAAAAAAAGCGGAGAAGTATCTTTTTCCCGTGATGCTTCAGTGCCATTCGATCAGGCCGGAAGTGAGTTTACCATTACACTGACTAACTATGTAGTAGAGGTAGAGGCTACAGGAAGTATCGTAACGCTGAACGGAACCATCAAGGTAGTCAATGAGACCGGCGGATATATCTGGGAGCCGGTTTTATCCAGTTCAACGACCGTTACGCACAAAGTAAGAGGAACCTTTACCGTAAAGTATTCGGACGACACAGAAAGGATCAGAAATTACTACCAGAAAAGAAGCTGGGCTTCTACCGGAAACTGGGCCGGGCTTTCCCTGACCATTGCCGGAGATACTACCTTTGATGGTGGTACTACCATGGTATATGAAACCGGGAAAACTTATGCCAATAACTATGATTACAAAACAGAGATGCTAACCAGTTATGTATGGTCAAACTGCGGACAAGGGTACGCCGGTCCTTATGTGCTGAAAACAGGAAAAGCCAGAATGAATGTAACGATCCCGTTTGTATCTACTTCGTATATTGAGGTCGAAGGTGGATATTACTGGAACTATAACAATGCTACTTCTACTCCGGTACTAATCAACGACTGTACCACCAATGCATACAAGATCACAGCCAATCTGGCGGGAATCACCAGTACGCAGTACCAGTTATATTAGTCCAGGTAGGATACTTGCAACAATAAAAAAAGGAAATGTAAGTCTATTTACATTTCCTTTTTTTATATTACCACCTTCTTAAAAAGAGAAGAACTTCCGGCAAAACGGAATACCTTCCATGACGAACGATCCAAGTAGAAAATGAATAAAAAAGTAGTGTCTGCAGCCCTTTGTATCACAGGTTTATGTGGGATGCTCATCATAGCCACTTCATACATCAGGGGAAATCATCCTTCAGGAATCCAGGTTGTAAAAGAAATGTTTGCTAAATCAAAACAGATCGTTTCGATGAAGTATACGATGAAAAAACAGGAGCGGATCAGCGGGAAAATGATGCTGCAGCAGACAGCGGTCAAACTGGTCCTGAGTCCGTTGAAGGTATATTTAAAACAGGAACTCCCTAAAATGGGACTTGAAGTTCTGTTTGTACAAGGGAGGAATAACAACAATGCGCTTGTCAATACCAACGGGTTTCCCTGGGTAAACCTGAACCTGGATCCGATGGGCAATATCATGAGGGAAAATCAGCATCATACCATTTACGATTCCGGATATCCTCATCTCATGTCGATTCTTGAGCATCTGACCAGTAAATATCATGACGATATTGACAATATGGTAGAGAACGGAGGACTGGTCAACTGGAACGGGCATACCTGTTGGAGTGTTACGCTGAACAACCCTAATTTTAAGATCAGCAAGTATACGGTGAAACAGGGGGAAAATCTGCTGACGCTGGCAGCAGCAAACAAGTTGAGCGAGTATATGATCCTTGAGCTCAACAAAAATATAAGCAGTTATACCGATGTGAAGCCAGGACAGGTGATTGATCTTCCCAATGATTATTCGCCTAAGCTGGAATTACTGATAGATAAGAAAGAGATGATCCCGCTTATGATAAAAGTATATGATCAGAAAGGATTGTATGAGCATTATGAATATTATAATGTCATTCTGAATCCCGTATTTCAGCAAGGAGAGTTTGAGAAAAATTATCCGGATTACAAATTCTGAAAAGTTGTTTCCAAGGTTTCAGAATTTTTGTATGATCAACATCTTTGCGGTTGCGTTCATCCTTCAGATCCTTTTTCGTAATTTCTGCCAGGTCTACGCTACGGTTTACTCCGGTAAAGATAGCAACTATAGTCCCGGCAACTATTCAGCATTGGTTTTACTCCAAGTAGTGTACCTATCAAAAAATGGTCTAATAAATTTAGTGTAATAGCATATTCGCTATAGAATTCAGATGTTATAATGAAAAAGTATTTTAAATATTCGAAGAAAATAAAATCAGTTTGCACCGTAATTTTAGTTGTACTGTCTGGCAATGTTTGGGCACAGGCACTGAAACTGCCTTCTATTTTTTCTGACAACATGGTCCTTCAGCAAAAAACAAAGGTACAGGTTTGGGGGTGGGCTTCTGCCGGAGAGGAAATCACTGTAAAACCACAATGGAATAAAGGCAATACCGTCAAGGCAGATGCTTCCGGAAAGTGGAGGCTGACCCTGGAGACGCCGGAGGCCGGAGGACCTTATTCAATGATTGTAAAAGGGAACACCAGGGAAATCACTATAAACAACTTGCTGATAGGAGAGGTATGGCTTTGTTCCGGTCAGTCCAATATGGAAATGCCTTTGAAAGGGTGGCCGCCGCGCGATACTGTTTTAGGAGCCTCTCAGGAAATAAAAAAAGCACTCAATCCCTCTATACGAATGTATACAGTGGCCAGAGCAATGTCGGTTCTCCCTCTGGAAGACTGCAAAGGAAGCTGGGTCGAGACGACCCCGGAAAAGGTGAAAGAATTTAGCGCTACGGCTTATTTCTTTGGTAAAAAAATATACGAAACCCTGAATGTTCCGGTCGGACTTATTCATACAAGCTGGGGAGGAACACCTATTGAGGCCTGGATAAGCCAGGAGGCATTGGAAATATATCCGGAATATAAGGACCTTGGAGAAAACTATGCGAAGCTGGCGGGAGCACAGAAGGAAAAAACAGCATGGCTTGAAAAGCATCCCAGGATAGAAGTAGGTAAAAATAGTACAGAATCTCAGTGGACAGGTCTTGACTTTTCAGACGCTCTTTGCGCACAGCCTTCTTTGTATGACTTTGAATGGGAACGGATGAAACTTCCGGTGAGATGGGAGAGTACCTCATTGGGAGAGTTTGACGGAGCTGTGTGGTTCAGAAAGACCATTGACTTGCCTTCTTCCTGGAACAATCAGACATTGTTACTGAATTTGCCGGGTATTGACGATATGGACCAGACCTGGGTAAACGGTGTACTGGTAGGGAGAACAGAAGCTCCAGGATACTGGCAGACTCCCCGCCGGTACGAGATCCCGGCCTCACTGGTCAAAGGAGAAAAACTGCTGATTGCGATCCGGGTGATCGACCATCAGGGAGGCGGAGGAATCTGGGATACTCAACATCCGATGGAATTGGTGGTAAAGGAAAACCCGACCCGTAAAATTTCTCTGGCCGGTTACTGGCGATACTTACCGGTGGCAGAACTGCAAAATAATGTCTTTTATATTTTTGACAGCAAGACAAGGGAGTATCAGATGCGTACTGTCACAAAAGGACTTGCTCCCGGATTGCCTTCTGTTCTTTTCAATGCTATGATCGCACCGGTAGTACCTTATACCCTCAAAGGATTTTTGTGGTATCAGGGAGAGTCCAATGTAGGAGCGGCTGCTAAGTACGAATCTTATATGAAGGCAATAGCAGGAACCTGGAGAAAGTACTGGAGAGAGGAAATCCCTTTTTATTTTGTACAGATCTCTCCCTATAAATATACGGGAACAATGAGATCCGAATCGGCCGAATTGCGTTACGCACAATTACTGGCGCAGAATACTCTCCTTAAATCCGGTATGGTGGTGACGCTTGATATTGGTGATGTAAACAATATCCATCCCTGTAAAAAGAAGGAGGTAGGAGAGCGGCTGGCTTATTGGGCACTGGCGAAAGAGTACGATCAAAAAGTGGACTATACAGGACCGTCTTACCAGTCTCACTCTACAGAAGGGAATTCCATTCGTATTGTATTTGAGCATGCTGAAAAAGGGTTGGTACTCAAAGAAGATTCTGTAACAGGTTTTGCCGGGCAGGATCAGAAATATGTGAAAGCAGAGGTCAGAATAGAAAAAAATTCCGTTGTGGTATATAGCAGTAAAGTAGCCAAACCGGTCTCAGTACGATATGCTTGGTACAACGGATCTACGGCTACGCTCTTCAATCAGGAGGGATTTCCTGCTTCTACTTTTGCAACTTTACCCTGAAAAGACGGATGGATAGAAGAATGGAGAAATGACTACATAAAAAAAGTCCTGAGAAATCAGGACTTTTTTTATGGTATGGTGATCACATTGCTTAATGTACGACCAGGTCTTTAGGATTTCTCATCAGCGTTCCGAAAGCGGTCAGGTACTCAAACAATTTTCGGCTGTATGCATCGTCTACGGCTTGACCGGTAAATATCCTGGTAAGGTGTTTTTGTACGTGTGGCGCAATAGCAGCACCGATAAAATTATCTTTCTGCTTTTGTCCGGCTCTGTACAGGCTGAATAAGCGGCCACTGTACCAACTGTTGATCACACCCTGCCACATTTTCAACTCCCAGTGTCTTCCGTCTTCGTATTTTTGCATGGCATTAGCGTCTTCACTTTCGAGGGCCTTAAACACTTCAAATGCTCCTTTCATACTCAGGTAAAGTCCTGTAGAGAAAATCGGATCTATAAATCCGGCAGCATCGCCTACCATGACCCATCCGGGACCATACATCTTTTCGGAGATCAATTGGTAGTTAGTATATTTTACCACAGGAGTAAGCCGGGTAGCTCCTTCTGTGAAGTCTTTCAGGGCTGGCTCGTCTTTGATGAAATTATCGTATTGTTCTTCCTGGGTGTTCCCGTATTTTTCAAGGTGTTTTGGATTTACCACAATACCGCAGGAGAATTTACCCGGCAGCGGAATTCTCCATCCCCATCCCCGGGTATGTCTGTCTACGTGAATGTTGCCCGGATCGGTCATGAATACTTTGTCCAGGTGAGCAAATAAGGCTACATCCCCACGTCCTCCTCTTTTTACCGGTCCGTCCAGGAGTCTGGACAGCACTCTGGCCCGTCCGCTGGCATCTACGATCAAGTCCGGCTTTTCTCCGAAGAAACCTTCCGTTTTGTCCAGTGTTTCTTTGGAAAGACGTACCGTATTGGGCTGATCTCCTTTTTC
>CAYTGJ010000017.1:11116-12854 GCA_964437245.1 uncultured Chitinophagaceae bacterium | reverse complement strand
GCAGGCATTCTGAAAATTTTGGCGCCATCCCTTTCTGCGGCTTTGAGCACGGCAAGGTCAAACAAGTCGCGCTGGGTATTGTAAGCATAGTCCGGCAATTTGCCGTCTGCCCAACTGAAGAAGGAAGTGATCACTTCGTCATGTCCAAGCCAAACGGTGGCTCCCGGTTTGTAGATACTGAACGATTTTACTTCTTCTTCTATCCCCAGTTGCCGGAGCATGGGGACTACGGCTGGCAGAAGCGATTCTCCCACGATCAAAGGAGGTCTTTTATCCGTATGGAAAATACCTACTTTGTATCCTTTCTGAGCAAGAAGGGCTCCCAGAGATCCTCCCGCAGGTCCACCGCCTATAATTGCAACAGATTTTATATTATGTGCCATAAATTTTTAAAAATAATTTTAATAAATGCAGGTGTAATTTTACGAATAAGTCGTTAAAAATAAAAATGATAGGGGTCAATATAGGCTTCTGGAAGAGCCGGGAGTCTGTAGGGACCTTGAAACATCATGATTTTTACCTTCTTAAAACAGAAAAGGGAAAATGGCCTTGCGTGCTTCCGGATAGTGGGGAAATTTTTGTTTGTACCAATCGTGGTGGTTTTTCGCTCTTGGTACCAGGTTGGCAAATGTCCAGACCATGAAGGTAAGAGCCGGAAGGTTCCAGGCCATTAGCGCAAAGCCAGACCACTCGATCAGTTCTCCGAAAAGATTGGGAGAGGAAATATACTTGAATAGAAATCCTTCCGGGATTTTATAACCGGTCTCTCCGGGTTTTCGCAGGTTGATCAGAAGGGTATCCGATCTCCAGTTGATAAACATTCCGGTCAGAAACAGCAGACTTCCGGCTATAAAAGAAGGGCTGCGGAGCCATTCACTACTATAGTCAGAGAGAGGAGCCAGCTCTGCGAGATAATATCCGTTTAGTCCGGCATTGACAAGGTTGAAAAAAATGGCATTGGCTACAATGAAAAGCGGCATCTTTTTTTCGGTGGATTTTATTCTCCAAGGATAAAGAAAACTGCGGTTGAAATAATGCAGTAGCCAGCATCCGAATAAGATCCATGTAAAAGATTGTAGTGAATTGCTCCCGGTGATCAGAAAATAGGCCATGATGAGAAAGGAGGGAAGTTCCATCATAAACCACCCCACTTTGTTGTTGATGGAGAGTCCCCATCTGTCAGAAGTATGCCGGCCGAAAGGAGCCGTGATAAAGAACATAGCAATGTGAACGATCACGGCAAGGCCCAGCCAGCCGTAGGCAATAAGATAAAGTGTTTCTTGGGTCATGGTAGTCTAAAGTATTTTTTCTGCCCGTTGCCATTCATAAAAATCACGAACGCTTTCTTCCAGTGGCCTGTTGTGGTGGTTTAGTTCTTTCCTGGCTTTTGAATGATCCATTTGGGGATGCCCGTTCCGGAGAGCGTCGATGGATTCGATCGTAAACAAAGGCGGAGAACCGCTGACCTTGCTATAGGCGGCAATGAAAGGCAGGCAGCCTCTCAACAGCCAGTGAGGCAGTATGATTTTGGGTGTTTTTTTACCGGTTACTTTATGAATGATCTGCGTGAGTTCCTGTAACGTATAATACTTGCCGGTCAGCAGGTAAACAGATCCGTTCTGTCCATGTTCAATAGCATTGACAATTGACCGGGCTACGTCGCGTACGTCTGTAAAATCATAGCCTCCCCGCGGAAGGGCCGGTATTTTCTGACGATAGAGGTCGATCAGCGCTTTGC
>CAYTGJ010000017.1:1338-11106 GCA_964437245.1 uncultured Chitinophagaceae bacterium | reverse complement strand
GTGAAGGTTTGAAGTCAAAAGGACCGATTACGGAGCTGGGGCGTACGATTACCACTTCCATCTTTCCTTCACTGGCTGCGGCCAGCATCATCTGCTCGCCCAGTGCTTTGGAATAATCATAGGCGTAGGCAGAAGCTGTTTTATAGGGACGGGTTTCGTCGAAAGGAGAGGAAAGAGGCTGTTCACTCACTGCATGCACACTACTGAGGTGAATGATCTTTCGCACCCCTTTTCTTTCGGAAACTTCCAGTACATTTTTTACTCCTTCTGTATTTGTTCTCAGTACTATGCCACCAGGATCTCCGTGAATACTGATCATGGCTGCACAATGAATGACAAGCCCGCATCCCTCGATCAGTTGTTCCAGTTCGTCCTGCTCCAATACACTGCCTTTTATTTGCTCAACAGGCAGGTTTTCAATGCTTTTTACGTCGGAATTATAAAGCGCTTTTACTTTGAAGCCATTTTCTGTTAAGATACGGCATACCACATTCCCTATATGACCGCTGGCTCCGGTTACTGCGACTGTTTTGTTCATCGGTATTATTCAAAGCCGAAAAGTATAAAATAAAAATGACTTCAGAGTATTTCGGATTGATTTTTCAAGAGACAGGATGCCCGATACAGGATTCCAGAGCAAAAAGACAAGATAGGTAATTGGTCTATGTCATAAACTCCTGGATCTATCTTGGATCTGGTATTTTGAATCGGACCTCTATGGGAGGAGTTTCAGGGTACCGATAAAAAAGTATTATTTCGTTGGTTTCTACAAATAATTTACCAACCTTTAAGCTGTACTTATTTTAATTATTATTATATGCAAATCAAGAAAGACACGGTCGTAACGCTGAGTTATGAATTACATACCAACAATGCTGAAGGCAAAAAGGTACATGTAGAAACAGCCGGACCGGACCAGCCACTGGTATTTTTATATGGAGCAGGAAGTATGATTCCTAAATTTGAAGAAGAACTTGAGAACCTGAAAAAAGGAGATACATTTGAGTTTGATATAGAGGCGGATGAAGCCTATGGTGAGTTTGACGAGACTGCCATTGTACGGCTACCGGCTGATGTATTTAAGGTGGAAGACAAATATGAAAAGGAGAGATTTCAGGTAGGGATGGTACTTCCGATGAAAGACCAGCACGGCAACATGCTACAGGGAAAAATACTGGAGGTGACAGACAACGATATTCAACTGGATTTTAATCATCCGATGGCCGGGCAGGATCTGTTCTTTAAAGGAACTATTCTGGAAGTAAGAGAAGCTACTTCGGAAGAGCTTGATCATGGGCACGTACATGGTCCGGGCGGACATCATCATTAAAATTCTGAACGTTATTGTTTGTGCTAACTAAGTAAAACGGGCTGTCTTTCAGAAAAAGACAGCCCGTTTTGGATTGGTTGGAATTGATTTTTCATTGTTAACCTGTTTATTGCTTTTCCAGGATACAGGTTCTTTGAATCACGGTAGTTTGTGTGACGCCATCTTCCAGGTAATTTCCGTCGTTGTCGGCATCGTTGTAATCATTCCGGTAATTGCTGGTCTCTGTTTTTTCACTGTTCGAGCAAGTAGCGTTGGCGGCTGACTTAGAGGTTTTGTCGATCGTAGAGACGGTTTTATTCGTGTTTTTCAGAGCCGTTGTTTCGGCATGATTCGCATCGTTGGCATCGTTGATATAGTCTATGTTGTCAATGGCTGCCTGGTAAGAACGGGAGGTGGCCTCTTCGCAGGTGCATTCGTAGGCTTTTTTGCAGGAAGCCGTGGTAAGTGCTGCCAGAATGGTAAAAGAAAGGACTATTTTTTTCATGATTGATAAAATTTTGAATTGGACAGATGGTCTGGGAGTTTTTATTGCTTTTCAAGAGAACAATTCCCCTGTGTTGTGGTGATGATCTTGTATGCCACTTCCTGTTGATTAGCATTATTGTTTTTATCTCCTATGTCTCTGAATTCTTCTGTCTGTACGTTTTCGTAACTTGCACAGGAGGCCCTTGCATAAGACTTGGCGGTTTTGTCCATAGTGGTTACATTTTTGGTGGTATGTCCGGAGAAATCGGCTTCGTTTTCGTTCCAAAATTCTACATCGTCTGCCCATTCAGAGATCACCACAGTATACAGCTTTGATTGGGTTTCTTCACAGGAGCATTCGTAGGCTTTTTTACAGGAAGCAGTTAAAAATGCTGTCAGTACAGCAATCGAAAGAATTACTCTTTTCATGTAGATCGTTTTTTATTCCAGATTAAAGTTACGGGTTCGAAACTAGAATAAGTTTTCGATAATCAAAGCATATTCCGGATTAATTTTAAATGAGTATCCGGATTTAGTCAAGTGCTTCATGCCCGTGTCTTGTCTTAAGTTAATAAATAACCTGTATTCTCCTGTCATCATTTTACCGTTTACTATAAAGTTGACGGCTATTGTCGAGGGACAAACCACAGATTCCGGGATATTCTGGCATTTTAACATTGGCTCAGGAATACAAGATGCCATGCAGGGTTCCGGATAGATACTTCCTTATCTTCTCCGGGATCTGTTTTTTTAGTTCCTGAAAGAGAGGAGAGAAGCCGTAAGAACTACCATTGGAGGACAATTAGGGAAAGGGGTGAAAAAACTGCCGTTTTTCTTTTCCACACCTCTTATTTTGCTATCAGAATTGCCTAAAAATCGTTAACTTGCCTTGCTTTCCGAAAGGCATATTTTTCGGAAATAACTATTTCATAAACAAATTATTATTTAAATAATGGCGGACGAAGAAAGCTCAAAAAATATGGGCAACATTATCCCAATCAACATCGAAGATGAAATGAGGGGAGCATACATCGATTATTCGATGTCGGTGATCATTTCCCGTGCCCTGCCGGATGTACGTGATGGATTGAAACCTGTGCACAGACGGGTGCTTTTCGGGATGTCAGAACTAGGAGTTAACTGGAATAAAGCTCATAAAAAATCAGCCCGTATCGTAGGAGAGGTCTTGGGTAAATATCACCCTCACGGCGATGCTTCCGTATACGATACGATGGTAAGGATGGCCCAGGACTGGTCCCTTCGTTATCCTTTGGTAGATGGTCAGGGAAACTTTGGTTCGATAGACGGGGATTCTCCGGCGGCGATGCGTTATACCGAAGCTAGGCTGAAAAGAATGGCAGAGGAGCTTTTGGCCGATATTAACAAAAATACGGTTGATTTTCAGCCAAACTATGATGATTCTCAGGAAGAGCCTACTGTACTTCCTGGCAAATTCCCTAACCTGCTGGTCAACGGAACTACAGGAATTGCGGTGGGAATGGCTACCAATATGGCGCCTCACAACCTCCGGGAAGTGATCGATGGAACCGTAGCGTATATTGACAATCAGGATATTACTGTTCAGGAGTTAATGAATTACGTAAAAGGCCCGGATTTCCCTACAGGGTCTACTATTTATGGAACCTCCGGGATCAAATCTGCCCTGGAAACAGGTCGCGGACGGATTGTTCAGCGAGCGGTAGCCCGTTTTGAAACACTTCCTTCCGGAAAAGAGCAGATCATTGTGACCGAAATTCCCTACATGGTCAACAAAGCTAATATGATCGAGCGTACTGCGGAGCTGGTCAATGAAAAGAAGATCGAAGGAATTACAGCGATCCGCGACGAATCCGACCGGGATGGAATGAGGATCGTGTATGATCTTCGCAAAGATGCTCTTCCGGCTATAGTGCTGAATAATTTGTATAAATACACTGCGTTGCAGACTTCTTTCGGGGTCAACAACGTAGCACTGGTCAAAGGACGTCCGGAAACCCTGAACCTCAAAGACCTGATCGTGCATTTTGTGGAGCACCGTCATGAGGTGGTGACCCGCCGGACTCAGTTTGAATTGGAGGAGGCTGAAAAACGTGCCCACATATTGCAAGGATATCTTATTGCTCTGGACAACCTGGATGAAGTGATCAGGCTGATCCGTGAGTCCAGAGATCCGGAGGTGGCCAAGATAGGATTGATTACCACCTTTGGTATGTCGGAGATTCAGGCCAAGGCTGTACTGGAGTTAAGACTTCAGCGTCTTACAGGCATGGAGCGTGAGAAAATCGTTAAAGAATACGAAGAGATCATGGCCCTGATTACAGACCTCAAAGACATACTGGCAAAGAAGGAACGACGAATGCAGATCATCAAAGATGAACTTGCTGATATCAGAGAGCGTTATGGAGACGACCGCCGGACTCAGATCGTGCATTCCAGTGATGATATTGACATTGAGGATATTATAGCCGACGATGAAATGCTGATCACGATCTCGCATACAGGCTATATCAAACGTACTGCGCTGACCGAATACAGAACGCAGAACAGAGGAGGAGTAGGCTCCAAAGGAGTGGCCTCCAAGGACGATGATTTTACAGAACACCTGTTCGTGGCCACTGCCCATAATTACCTGATGATCTTTACCGAATCAGGGAAAGTATTCTGGCTGAAAGTGTACGAGATCCCGGAAGGAGGAAAAGTTTCGAAAGGAAGAGCACTTCAGAACCTGATCCAGATCGAGCCGAATGATAAAGTAAGAGCCGTTATCAATGTGAAATCACTCAACGATGCGGATTATATCAATAATAACTACTTGGTAATGTGTACAGAGCAGGGAGTGGTCAAAAAAACCACCCTGGAAGCTTATTCCCGTCCGAGAGCAAACGGGATCAATGCCATTACTATCCATGAAGGAGACAAACTTCTGGATGTACGTCTGACTTCCGGAAATGATGAAATCATCATGGCACTCCGGAGTGGCCGTTCCATCCGTTTCAACGAAAGCAAAGTAAGACCTATGGGCCGTACAGCTGCCGGTGTGAAAGGAGTAACCCTGGCAGGACCGGAAGATCGTGTGGTTGGACTGGTGAGTGTCAAAGACAAGGAAACCACCCTGATGGTAATTTCGGAGAAAGGATATGGAAAACGTACCTATCTGGTAGATCCGGAAGACGGAACAGACATCTATCGTATTACCAACAGAGGAGGAAAAGGAGTAACCACTCTGAAAGTGACGGACAAAACCGGGAACCTGGTGACGATCCATGACGTGACCGATAAAAATGAGATCATGATCATCACCAAGCTGGGTCTTACGATCCGTATGGCGGTCGCAGACCTTAGGGTGATCGGGCGTGTAAGCCAGGGAGTGAGGCTTATCAAACTGCAGGAAGGAGATGAAATTACTTCCGTTGCCAAAATCGACAAGATGGAAGGGGACGAAGAAGAAGGTGAACTGGCGAAACCGTTGAATGAAACTCCCGATCCTGAAGAACTTACCGGCGCAGACCTGGAAGACGAGCAGGATGAACCGGAGGAGGGAGAAGAAGACGAGCCGTCAACAGAAGAATAGGCAGTTATTCATCACATAAAATTAAGTTTCAGGTCCTGGGTAGTGATTGCAGTGCGGAAGTAACCTTTCTCACCGGTCAATACCCGGGATTTGTTTCTCCTACATAAAATATGAAATTTCTCGAAAAGGTATTTATTGTATTTGCAGTCATTGGCCTGTTTGTCAGGGTTATGATGTGGCAAGGCGGGGAATTGTTTTTGACGGTGGCATTGCCTTCGCTGGCAGTACTTTACTTTTTGATGAGCTGGTCGGTTTTGAGACACCGGGAGCATGGACAGCATCTTTTTCTCTCGGTCATGTCAGGACTATCCTTCAGCGTCATCTACATTGGGATCCTCTTTAAACTGATGATCTGGAGGGGAGGAAATACTCTTCTGATTTCCGGTCTGGTGATGATGATCGTCTTTAAGATGTGGGGGATGATTCTGGAGAAGAAAAAGGCTTCGATGATGGGAAAATATTTTAAAACCTTGTTTTTGAGATATTATATCAAGTCCACGATTGCCTTGATTATTTTATTTATTCCTTATGAGTATATTGTAGCGATCTATCACAGGGATGATCCCGAATATGTAAGGCTGTTTGTACGTTATTTTGAGGACCCCAAAAATCTGAAACACCGGGCTGAGTTTCTGCAACACCGGAGAAAGATGTTCAAAAAAGAAAGAGGAATTAAAGAATACCAGGAGCATGATCATGATTCCAGTGGTATTTTTACAGAAGATCCTCATGACGATCATTAAGTAAGAATAAACCAATTAATAATTTTAAGGAAATGAAAAGACTACTTTTGCTGCTTTTGCTCACCGTTTTTGTTAACACCATGAATGCCCAGAATTCGGCTGTTACCAATGCCATTTTATACCAGCGGGATGGAAGCCTGTTGAAAGCAAAGCAAAATATAGACCTGGCTTGTGAACACGAAAAAACGAAGGGACAGGCCAAAACCTGGTATTATAAAGGACTTGTATATAGTGATATATACAAGTCAGATAAAGTAGAGGTTAAACAGCTTGCCCCGGATGCCCTTAAGTCTTCCACTGAAGCCCTGATGAAGGCTAAAGAGCTGGAAAACAATGCAAATGGCGAATATACAAAATTGTCTAACACCCAGTTGGATGAAAACTGGGTAAATCTGGTAAACAGGGGAATTGCCTATTACCAAACTCAAAAATACCGTGATGCATTGGATATGTATGAGTTAGCTCAACAGATCAGTCCATCGGATACAACGGCGTATGTATACGGAACCTATGCAGCAGAGGGATTAAAGCAGGAAGATCTGGTGGTAAAATATTCTGATAAACTACTCAACCTGAACTATAAAAGCCTTTATGTTTATAGTAATGTTATAAATGCAGCACTGAATAACAAGGACTATGTAAAGGCACTGAATTTGTCGCAAAAAGCTCTTCAGGATTTTCCATACGACAAAACCATCTTACAGATGAGAACCCTGGCGTATGCAGAAGGCGGAAAACTGGACGAAGCCCAGGAGGTATTGACCGGAGAACTGAAAATCAAACCTTATAACGTAGAGCTGCTGACCAACCTGGCGGTAGTGTATAACTACAAGAAAGACAACGAAAAAGCAACGGAAGCCTACAATAAGATCATTGCTATCGAGCCTCATAACTTTTTTGCCAATTATAACTCGGCAGTGCTGAATTATGAAAAAGGCAAAGAGCTGGGCCGTAAAAACGACCCGGCCGGAGCCCGTGGGTTATTTAAAAAATCACTGGACAATGCCAAGCGCGCCAAAGCGCTGGCTTCCGAAGATTCAGATATTGACAGTTTGAACCGGCTGATCAATGAACTGAATACGATTTTAGAAAAATAATTTTCAAAAAAAACAGAGGGGAGAATACAGACGATTATACTTAATTAGCTGTATTTCATTTATTTTCTATTTAACATAATAATAATTATATAACTTATTCTATTGTTTTAATTTTAGGAAAATCCAGCCTGCTAAAAGTATTCGAAATCGAAATGGTAAATTTGTTTTATGAAGATCCTGATCATTGAAGACGAACAAGAACTTGCCCAAAGCATTGCCGAATATTTGTCAGAAGAAAATTACGGCTGCGAGTTTGCAGCTACTTTCAGTCAGGCGATGGATAAAATCGAAAGCTATGAATACGATTGTATTTTGTTGGATATAATGTTGCCCGACGGCAGCGGCATGAAGATTCTGGAAGAATTGAAGCAGCAGGACAAACAGGACGGCGTAATTATCATATCAGCCAAAGACTCGCTGGAAGACAAGGTCAAAGGGTTGCAAATCGGCGCCGATGACTATCTGACCAAGCCATTTCATCTTGCCGAACTGGCTGCACGGGTTTATTCTGTGATCCGCAGGAAGCAATTCGGTCCGGCCAACATTGTTCAGCAAAACGAACTGCAGATAGACCTGCTTGCAAAGTCGGTTTCGGTCCATGATTCTCGGGTTTCTCTGACCAGGACAGAGTTTGATCTGCTTATTTATTTTGTCGGGAATAAGAACAGGGTGATCTCTAAAAGTACACTGGCGGAGCATCTTTCCGGAGATTTTGCAGATATGCTTGACAATCATGATTTTGTATATGCCCATATTAAAAACCTGAAAAAGAAGCTCAAAGAAGCCGGGTGTGATCACTATCTGAAAACAGTTTACGGAACCGGTTATAAGTGGGAAGGATGAAAAAATTATTAACTAAAACCCTCACAACCTTTGTTTTATATTCGCTTGTTGTTTTGGCTGCGAGTGTTCCTGTTTATTATTACCTGGTAGACAGGATATGGCTCAGGGAATTGGACGAGCAGAATGAGATCATCGCCCGCAGGACGGAAAACGAATTGAACCGGCTGAACCTGGAGAATACGGAGTTATCAGAAAGCATAGCTCTTTGGAATAAAATACAACCCGGAACGAATCTGAAAAGAGCCTCCGGGACGATGGTTTATCCGGATAGCACTTATACCGTTTTAAGGCAGAATCCTTATGTAGAATACAAAAATATGGATCGCTTCAGGGGATTGGTAAAACTTATTTACATCAATCAGGAACCTTATTTTCTAACGGTTGAAACGAATGTTGAAGAAACAGAGGAAACAGTCGCTGCCATCGCAGCGGTCACTCTTTTGTTTTTTCTGATTCTGGTGATTGGATTTTTACTCTTGAGCAGGCGATTGTCTGTCCGGTTGTGGAAACCGTTCAGAAGTACTTTGGCCAGGTTAAAGACCTTTAAATTGAATAGCCAGACTCCGGTTATCTTTGAAAGATCAGATACTCTTGAGTTTGAGGAATTAAATGCTGCTTTGGGTAAATTACTGGAACACACGCTTGTTGTTTACAGAACGCAGAAAGAATTTACTGAAAATGCTTCGCACGAATTACAGACCCCTTTGGCCATCATTAAAAATAAACTGGATCTGTTGCTTCAAAAGGAATCTCTTACAGACCGGCAATACCGTCTCATAGAAGAAATCAATAACGTCCTGACCCGGATCTCCCGGATCAATAAAAATTTACTGCTGCTTGCCAAGATCGAGAATAACCAGTTTGACGCTCAGGAGAAGGTTGACATTAGTCAACTTGCCCAACAGTCATTGGCGCAATTTGACGAACATTCCGGTAATAAAAATATCATGATTCAGGATAGGATAACCAACGGCGTAACCGTGAAAGGAAATAAAACGCTGATCGAAATTCTGTTGAACAATTTATTGGTAAATGCTATCCGGCACAACATCCCTTACGGAACTATTATCATTGAGCTTGATCACAGAGGTGTGCGTTTTTCTAATCCCGGGACTATCGCACTGGACGAAGCTGCTGTTTTTAAGCGTTTTGTAAAAAGATCGCCGGAAAATACAGGAAGCGGTTTAGGGTTGGCGATCATAAAGCAAATTTGTCATTGTCACCACTGGACAGTACATTATCAGTTCAAAAATACGTTTCACCATTTTTCTATCCGTTTCAACTAATTTAATGTATGCTAAATACTATCGCTCTAGTGTATGATTGGGTGCGCTCCTTGTCTTGTCTCCTGACAAGACACTTATTGCCTGCATTTTTAATTGTTGCATTATTGACTCAATGCAAAAACACTGTAATCAATAATACTCCGGTATCGGGCTTTGCCCCTGCGCAACAAATTGAAATTGCTTCCTTCAGTACCATTTTAGATTCTGCAAACGTACAAGGTTCTATTCTTATCTTTGACCCATCAGAGAATAAGTATTATGGTAATAACTTTGCGCGGACAGAAAAAGGATTTTTACCGGCCTCTACTTTTAAGATAGCCAATTCTATCATTGGCCTTGAAACGGGAATAGTAAACGATAGCAATTTCATTTTTAAATGGAATGGTCAGAAAAAAAGACTCACTCAATGGGAAGCAGATCTTTCTTTGAAACA
>CAYTGJ010000017.1:0-1328 GCA_964437245.1 uncultured Chitinophagaceae bacterium | reverse complement strand
AGCATTTCACGTTTCTTGTGTTGATTGTTATCAGGAACTGGCAAGAAAAATCGGCTATCAAAGAATGCGTAACTATCTCACAAAATTCAACTACGGAGAAATGATATTTGAGGAAAGTACTATTGACGATTTCTGGCTTGAAGGAGATTCAAAAATTTCTCAGAAACAACAAATAGATTTCCTGAAGAAAATATATTATGAAAAGTTGCCTGTTTCAGAAAGTACTATAAAAAGTATTAAAAAGGTAATGCTAATGGAAAACGGAGAAAACGGATATAAATTAAGTGGCAAAACAGGATGGGCTATCAGAAACGGGAATAATATCGGATGGTTCGTTGGCTACCTGGAAGTAGAAAACCGCGTCTATTTTGTAGCGACCAATATCGAACCACGTGAAAGTTTTACGATGGATAGATTTCCAATTGTCCGAAAACAAATAACCATGAAAGCCTTCCGGGAGCTAAAATTAATTCAATAAAAATTATACAAGGATTTTTGGAAACATTGGTCCCCTACTCTATTATTCAAGGGAAATTTCTGTTCGGTTAATAGCAGACATTTTTAATTCAAAATTTCTTCTAAATCATCTCTGAATTTTGCCGGGTAAATAAAATTTATCCGGATGATGAAGCACCTGTTCCTCTTTCTTCTATTTTACATAATAGCTGTTGCCACAAACGGGCAAGCACGTTTTTCCAGAGACAGTTTGTCGTTTATCAAATTCAAAAGGATGTCTGAAAAAGATCTGGCCAAAAAAAAGGAAGGAAGATTTCTTACAGGTTTTCCCGATTTTTCATCTGATCCTGTAACGGGTTTGGGGTTTGGAGTAAGAAGTAATCTATATTGGAATGGTAAACGGGATCATCCGCTTTTCCCTTATACTCCCTATCTGGTAAAATTAAAAGCGAATGCAGCTTATTACAGTTCGAATGCAAGAGAATTGATTTTGTCACTTGATGTCCCCTATTACAAAGGCACACGCTGGCGGTTTAAGATTGATTTTAAGGCGCAGCAGAATCCGGCAAACTTATATTTTGGGCTTACCGAAAAAACGTTAGGAGCTTTGCATCTTCCTTCGGATCCTCATACAACCTTTTCGACCTATAAAACATTTGACAGAGCCAGAAAGACCTTGCGTCCGGGGGGAGCAGGCGAATCCTATGCTGTAACCGATGCTCTTTCCAATCGTTTCCGGGAAACGGAATTTATGCTTAATCTGAAAACGGACTATGCCCTGGGAAACGGTAAGTGGAGACTGATGAGCGGATATGAAATTCAGTATTTGAGCTATAAGACCTTTGAGGGAATGACAGCAGCAGCAACCGATC
>CAYTGJ010000016.1:28816-46490 GCA_964437245.1 uncultured Chitinophagaceae bacterium | reverse complement strand
AGTTACTAAATTTAACTAATTTTAGGCTGTCCAGGTTTTCGGGAGGGTTACACTCTGACTTGAATTATTAATTTACTATTACCTGAAAGCTTCGCCAAGGATTTTTCTTCTGAATGAGCGTTGCCATCCCTGGCATATACCTTAAGAATAACCTTTTTGTTGGTATAAATGGTATCTTGATTCTTAATTAAAAAGTTGCTCGTCACGTGTATATCAAATTTGCTCTGGCCTTTTGTAATAAGGTTGAATAGCAGTAAAACAGTAATAATTAAAATTCGCTTTTTCATTTAATGGCATACAATAGTTGAATTACTTTTTGCTGGGATTAGTTATTACGATTGAGCATAATGGTTTCCTGCCCAGTGTAGGGGAAGAGTTTTATAGAGCAAATCCTATCCCTGTTGATTGTGTTTCAAAAGAATATTCCTCAGACTGATTGATAGATCTTAAAATACACTTTTAATTTTAATACTATTTTCTCTGATAACAAAATCATAAGATCTGTTGCTCGCAATCTCTTCCTTTAGGAAACTTTCCCTTTTAGAACACAAAAGAAAGTTCTAAATTTTTACAACCAACTTTCCAATAGTATCTCCCGCTTTAAAATCTTTTAAGGCCTGAGGAAGTTCTTTAAATGCATACGTTCTGCCGACAAGCGGTGCCGGCATATTCAGCCTGAATATTTCATCCAGTAATTCTTTCATCAGATCTGCCTTTTCATACAGCCAGATCAGATTGAATGCCATTAATGATTTGTTGGCTTTTATCATAGACAAAGGATCTACCCTGGGACGAAATAAATATTTAAAGATCAACAGAGGATAAAAAGGTGCCTGACCCGAGGGAGTAAACTGAGCTGATCCATAGGAAACAATTCTTCCCATAGGGGCAAGTAAATCATAACTCCAGTGGAAATATTTATTTCCTGTAGTCTCCATCACGAGGTTTAATTCTCTTCCGTCCAATGCATCGGCAACATCCTTTTTAAAATTATTGGACCGGACCAGGTAGCGGTCGTATCCTTCTTTTCTGAGAATATCAAATTTTGATTCACGGCCTACTACTCCAATAGTATACGCACCCATTTTCTTCGCTATCCTGTTGGCCAGTAATCCCACTCCTCCAGCGGCACTATGAATCAAAACGGTTTGTCCTTTTTGCAAATTTCCTAACGTTAGTAAAGCATAATATGCTGTCAACACTTGTACAGGAAAAGCAGCTCCTTCCTCAAAAGACCAGTTTGAAGGTAACGGCATAATATACCTCTGATCTATAGTCAAACGACTGGTGTATGCTCCAAAACGTGTTACGCCTATCACTTTATCGCCTGCTTTGAAGCCACTCACATTTTCACCTGCATCTACCACAATACCTGAATACTCTAACCCTGGGATAAATGGTTCTTTCGGTGTAGCGCTGTACAGACCTAAGATCGCAAAAATATCTGCGTAGTTAAGTCCGATCGCTTTTACTTCTACTGTTACCTGATCTTTACCGGGAGGACTTAATTCTTCCGTAACAAATTTTAGCTTCTTTAGCGATCCTGGTCTGAATACTCTATAGCTTTGTACCTTCATGATACTTCTTTTTTAACAACTATGATTAATGAAATTAAGCATAAAATAACAGGAAGAAAAGTAATAAATAGATTGTCGGAGTTAAAAACTAGGTAGACATAGGTAAAGAGGTTTTTCAAACTGAAAAAGAAATAAGCAAATCTTACTGCAGTTTTCTCATTATGGTAAAAGACTGAAAGGAGAGACAGAAAATAACAAGAGACGTTCTCACTATAATTCACTATTTCTACGGTTATATTGGTTTAGGCTGCTTATTTTTTTGTACGCTCATGAGCGTATTTTTTAGTTAGGTTACGTAAGCAGTTAGCAGGTAAAAATACGTGTATAAAAACAAGATAAATACTGATCGTCCTTCTAAACAAGCTCAATAACTAGTTTTTATAAAAACGAAGACCGCTACCCAAGTACTTCTTCATACAACTCTAGAGGTTGTTTTTTTACTAAAAAAAGTGAATCATTGTATCGCCTTTTTAAAATATTATTCTTTTTAACTTTTAAATACTATAAAAAAGAATTATTCAACTTAATGAAAGGTAAAGAATTTTTTAACCTTCATTAAGGAAATTTTTTGTTCAAATAGATTTTAATTTTTATGCAAACAATTATGAAAAAACATTCCGTAATAAGTTCTATGATCGTGACAGCACTGCTGATAGTTAATCATAATCTATCAGCACAAATGACCGTAGAAGTACCTTCGGCCTGTGAAGTGGTAGTAGCAGGAACCGGAGGTACACTTGGTTTTGGAGGTACCGTAGGAAGCGGTGGCATTGTAGTAATGCCCGATCCTTTTGATGAATCCAGTGCAGCAGGTGAATTTGTATTAACCCCCGCTGGAAATACTATTACTGGTTGGACATTGAGCGGAGACCTCTCTGTACAGACCAATGATGCTCCTCCTGTCGCTCCAACCCAAACAGTAGGAGCATCCGTGCTAATAGTAAACATTCAGTCATACAATAAGAATCTAAGACCATCGGAAGGGACATTTCCTTCCACTTCCACGCTGGCTCGAAGTAAAGGAAGGGTGAGTATTCAGTATGAAAGCGAAGGTTGTGGACCGAACAGTATTTCGTTTGATATCTACAAGACCTACGCCAATACCTCCGGCATTGGCGATGAGTATGTCCCGCCCATCATAGGCCCAAGTTGCTGGCTGCCCGATTCTTCGTACACTTATTCGGTAGACCATATCGCCAGTGACAATGTACTCGATGCTATAGGAGTAGATAAATACTACTGGTATGTGGAAGATGCTGGAGAGTTCCAGGTACTAAAAGACTTGCTATATTATAACTCTGCTGATAACAGTTCCATTACATTAAACACCCCAGAGGCATTGAATTTAAACACTCCTTATACTATTACCTGCTGCTACGGTCGGGCCAATTCTTGGGATGGTGACAACAACCCTACTAGCCCAGGTGATCATACTACCTGTGTCTCTCTTGTTATTGGTGGGCAACCTACCAACCCTAATTTTGTATCTATAGTTCCTTCATGCCTAGAAACCGGTGAAACCTCTTTCGAAACAGAAATTGATCCCGAACCCGGCTACACTTATACCTGGTCGGCTTCCAACGCGAGCTGGAGCCTTAGCACAAGCGGTACACAAGGAGAAATCCTGGAAGTATCTTCTATCGGTGATGAACCGGGTGAAATTAAGCTCAAAATTGCTTTCGGGGACTGTACACCTTCCGAATTTATTTACCCGATATGGAGAAAGTTTGTGGATCCGCTGAAGATTGAGGGGGAAAGCTGTGTACAAGCAGGATCCGTTCATAAATACAGCCTTCCCGCAGGAGCTATCAACAATGAAAGTACCTGGATCATCCCTTTGCAACCAGACGTTCCGTTTGACTGGATTCAGACAGATGCCAACGGAGCCGGATCAAGTATCAATCTGACTATTCCTGCCGGTACACCTGCCGGTGCCTATACTATCTCCGTAGCGTCTGACAGCTGTGCGGAAGGGGTGATCTACTTTACCGTCAACGTGCAGCCCGGGAAACCAGAAATTACCGGCGGCGATGAATGTGTAATCCGTAACAATGGTCCGACGGAATTTTATACAAGTTCTACCCCTTCCGGAGTAACGGAATTTATCTGGAATCTGCCGGATGGATGGACTTGCGTAGACGATTGCGATACTGATAATCCCGAGCTCCAACCCGGCGGAAGCGCTGCCGGACCGGTATATTTGACTGTTACCGCCATCGGAACCAATGGCTGCAACGCTGTTTCTGATACCTTTGAGATCAACTATCATCCGGCAGCCCCCATCAACATTCTCCTGAATTCTCCCTGCATTAATGCCGGTGTTGAAGATTTCATTACCTTCTCCATCGAAGCACCTCAGGCGGGTACTTTCTATGGGTGGCAGGTTCCTATCGGATGGACCATTACCAGTAGCAATGGCACTGACAGTACCCAGATAGAAGTGGAAACCAATGGAGTGATCGATAGCTATACAGTCCGGGCATGGGCGAGGAGCAGTACCTGCGACAATAGTGATACAATTGATCTTCCGGTAGATATAGTGGGACTGGCTTTTAACGTTCAGACCTCCTATTTCGCCCCTCTTCAAAGAGTAACCTTCTATACGAATCCAGCTCCTGTTACGGGTGCTGTTCATTACTCTTGGTTCGATGATGGGAACAGTCCTGTTAACGATGGTCCGACTTTATTCTTTATCGACTTATTTGCACCTATTGACAACCCTGTTTGTGTTGAAGTAGAGGATACCGATGGATGTATCACCAGAAAATGTACCAGCTGGAGTTCAATGTTCAGACAAGCAACCGCTGGTGAAAACAAACTGAATATAGAGGCATCCATCAGGGTATATCCTAATCCTGCATCGAACCAATTGATTGTTGAATCTCCCAATAACGAGACCAGTCATAAAATTCGTGTTGTAAACATGGAAGGAAAAGAATTTATAAACACAGAAATGAGAAGCGATAGTCTACGTTTAAATACGAGTGATCTTGCAGCAGGGACCTACTTCGTATTTATTGCCTCGGAGGAAGGGTCGGTTGTGGAACGTGTCCAAATTATGAAATAAAAACAGCCTCTTCATCAACCCTGAAAAGGAGCCGCTTTTGGGAAAGTGGCTCCTTTTTAATATATTATATGGATTACAGTAAGCGCCAATAACACCTTTATACCCTTGGAAAGGTACTGCGCTTTCATTATACGAAAGGACAGGAATATATTCCAGGAATTTTTATTAAACTTTTAATACTCAAGGGTTACCTTTTTCTATAAAAAATGTATATCATATAGTTAGTAAGACATAGCGTATACGATGAGTTATCTGGCAAAAAAAAATAAATCCATACTATACATCTTGCAAATACTTATTGCAGTGGTCTTTTTCATGAGTTCCAATAATGGATATGCTCAAAAAGGGTTTTGGGGAACGGTTTTAAACAATGGTTTGTATGAAGATGGTTACTTATTCCAGACGAATGCGACTGGGGATAATCTGGAGATTGTACACCATTTTTTAGATTCGATGAGCGGAAGGGGGCCTACCGGAATTATCCAGGCCAGCAACGGGAAATTGTATGGACTGACCTCGCAAGGTGGTTTGGGAAACAATGGTACTTTGTACGAATATAATCCAGTTATTGATAGTTTGAGACTATTGGTAAGTTTTGACACCCTTTCATTTCCCCCTTATTATACCAAGCGGCCTGATAATATGGGAGGAGCCTATGTAGGTTTGACAGAAGCAATTCCGGGAACAATATATGGACAATTTAATTCTGGCAACCCAAGCATTATATTTTCCTATAACCTAATAACCGGTGGAGTATCGGTCGTTGCTTCGATTCCCAATCCTCTAGGTGCTAATTTTATCCGTCATCCCCTGTACAAGTCTAGTAATGGCTTTATTTATGCCACCACACATAATCATTCTTTATGCGGATCATCCTCTCCAAGGTATAATTCGATTATTCGAATCGATCCGGCTACTAATGTTTTAAGTACTCTTTATAGAAACTCCTGTTCAGCATTAGAAGGACTGTGGAGTGCTGCTCCTTTTATAGAAGAAAGCCCGGAAGAATGGTACGGCATAGCAGAAGAAGGTGGCACTGCTAATGAAGGTGTGATTTTTTCCTTCGACCCTACCACTAACATTTATACAAAAAAATACGATTTTGAAGGAGGAGCACAGGGGGGAAGGCCCCGATCTCCCTTGATCAAAGCTGCCAATGGAAAGATCTATGGATCAGCCGGCCGCGGATCTCCAGACCCTCCTAATGTTCCAGGAGGATCCGGAATTATTTTTGAATTTGATCCGACAACAGGTGTGTATCAGAAAAAACTCGACTTTCGCTATGGGAACGGATCCATCTATTTAGTAGGGACTGATGGTATTTTAAAACTAAAGGGTTCCAACAGTATGATCTACGGAGCAACAAGAACAGGGTTATTTGAATACAATGTAGAATCCAATACTACCAGAGCTGCCGGAAGATTTGGATCAGGGATGAGTGCAAACAGTGGTGCCGTTGTTTCTCTAATCGAGATCTGCCGCCCTCCGGTTTATCAATACTACCCTGAAGTTACTTATACTCGCTGTGAAGGAGAGGCTCTGCAGCATGACCTCCTATGCACTAATGCCACCTCTGTTATCTGGAAACATAATAACATTGTTGATCCTTCCCGAACTAGTCCTGTACTCGATTTTGAACTCATTACTCCTGCTGATACCGGTACCTGGGTATGCGAGCTCACCAACGAATGTGGTACTACTATACCGCCTCCTATACATTTAAAATTCAATACGGCAAACCCTCCTGTTACGCAAACCAACAACATACTCGAAGCCCCAACCGCTGAGACCTATCAATGGGTTGACTGCCTGAATAATTATGCAGCCTTAGACGGAGAAACTGCCCCGACTTTTATAGCGATGGATAACGGGCAATATGCGGTGATCCTTACCAATGGTATTTGCACTGATACATCAGCCTGCTATACGGTAAACATTACTTCGGCCAATGAAATGCTTTCTCAGGACAAGCTGACTCTTTATCCCAATCCGGCTACAGACAAACTGGAATTGCACACAAAAGGAGATATCCGGATTTACTCTGTGCAGGTTATGAGCCTTACCGGGGAAATACTCTCTTATACTACTGGTAACACTCTTATTGAGGTATCGCATCTTCCGGCAGGACTATATTTCATTTCCGCTCAAACCAGCCAAGGAAGCTGGAGGGGAAAATTCATGAAACGATAAACAATAATATGAAAATCGTGACCAAAATCCTGCTCAATAAAATTCATGCGTTTTGTCTTGTCAGGGGAAAAGCTACGGACCTCATCAAATCATAGACTAGAGCAATTCCTTCTTACATTTTATCAGATAAAAAGGATAATTCTCTTTTATTTCTGTAATTTCAATCAACCCTGCTTTGCCAAATTCTTCTTGAATCGTTTCCCTGTCATAAAAGAACATTTTTACTCCTCCAAACATTTCGAATCTGTCTTTACTCACGAATGTCCCTTGCCCATATGTTTGTGCTTCTTTGGTGATCGTAGTAAAAACCATATAACCAGTTTCTGTCAGTTGGTTATAACAATCCCTAATTAGCTTTGCTCTTTCGTCCTTGTCAAGGAGATGAATTAATGCATAACAAAATATCCCTTCATATTTTTTGTCATCAAATGGCATATCCGTTACAGAACCGTGATAAATGATCATATCAGTCCCATAGTGTTTTTGGGCTAAGTCAATGGCAGTCTGTGAAATTTCAATTCCTGTTACCGTAATTCCATTGTCTCTAAAAATTCGAGCATTTCTTCCATACCCAATACCGGGAACAAGAATGTTCTTTATACCATTTTCAATAAAAAAATCCTTGGTCAGGAGTGCAGAACTTGCCGGTTCAAATCCCCACATCTCCTGCTTTTCAGCAAAGCTTGCTTCCCAAAATTCTGTCATAATGTTTGTTCTTTATATACATATTTTATCTTTCAGAATTTCACCGTCAGATCCTGATTGGTTAATTATTGGTATGATTTTTCGGTAATAATTATATCTCCCTTTACTCGAAGAATTGTGTGACCGAAAGGAAAGGGTAATGCTTTCTCCTCAAAATCAATGTTTATTTTCAAGTCTGCATGGCGGTCTTGTATAGGGCTTGTGCCTGGACAAACGCCCTCTTTATGCTATCCGGTAAACATCTATATTAACAACGGATGCTAATATACTATTGTTCTGTGTATGATAAAACAGAAAGAGGAGCAGATAAAGAAGTCTATAAATTTATTAGTCGTTTAGTGACTTTGTACCTTGATCTTTCAGTTTGGCCAATCCTTCTTTCATTGCTTTTACTTCTTCCGGCGAGTGTCCTTGCCAAATCGTAACTTCACCAATAATCTTAAACGGGTGTTGGGAACGGTAAGATTTTGTTGGATTACCGGGAAATTTTCTATCCGTCAAATCAGGATCGTCTTCAATTTGTCCTGTTGCTTCTACTAAATAAATTCTTTCACGACCTTCCCCAATAGCAAGTTCAGCTCCCCAGACAGCGGCATCCAAGGTTGCCGTAAGGAATATATATTTTGCGTTTTTTCTTTGTCCATAATTCGAATTAAAACCAACTTCGATTAGGTCACCAATTTTTAAGTCAGCTTTTGTCCCATGAAAGAAGGTCTGAGAAAACGGACTTTGCGCAGAAGTATTTAATTTATTATCATTTTTATTTTCTTTCATAGTCGTTATAATGACTGTTGCTCTTTGTTATATTTTGTATTTGCTATTCATCACAATTTTTTCGGATCCGTTCGGCGGCTCTGGGATTTCCTGCCTTTTTTGCCTTTCGAAACTCCTCACATGCTTTTGATTTATTAGAGGTTTTAAGATAATAGTCACCGAGGTAAAGAGGAGCATCCGGGAAATCAGGAGCCATCTTAATGGCTTTTTGTAAATAAATATGACAGCTATCCAAATTGTTTTGCCCTAAATATATCCCAGACAAACGAAAATAACTTGCTACTTCCTCAGGATTAAGCTCTATATTCATATGATAATCCTTCTTCGCCAACTCCCATTCTCCCAATCTATAAAATAAATCTCCGCGATTAAAATAAGGCCGGTCGGAGTTAGGATTAATTTCAATAGACTTTGTATAAGCTTCTATCGCTTTATTTACATTTCTATTGTTTGATTCGGAAAATCCTAAATAAAACCAGTTTGAGGCGTCTTGCGGCTCAAGCACTACTAATCGTTTATGATATAGTAAAGCCGAATCATATTGATGTTTGGTAGTATATATTTGCCCGATTAATTGATATGGCAAATTATATGTTGAGTCAATTCTGATTGCCCGATTTGCCAGCGAGAGCGATTCATCCAGCATTTTTTTCTTATAATAAATTACCGCTTTATTATATAGAGGTCTTTTGTAGTTGGGATCTAATTCGATGGCTTTATCATAATGTGTAATAGCCAGTTCAAATTGGTCGTTGTAATCGTATACCACCCCCAGGTTATAATGCCCTAGTTCAAAGTTATTATTACATTCAATCCCTTTTTGAAGATTTTCAATTGCTTTGCTGGTATTACCAATATGATAATAAGCTACCCCTAAATAAAGAAATGCTGAATCAGACAACTTCAGTTGCTGACGTTCTAATATCGAAATAGTTGAATCATATTGATTGTTATAAAAATAATGAACTGCATTTTTATAGTCTTCTGATTCGTGGTCAATAACCTTTTCAAACCCCAGAAGCACTATTGTTAGTGATATTACTACTATATTTTTCATAGAAAATAACGGATATAGTTTTCAGATTTTTCTTTATAATTAAAATTTACGGTAGCACAATACTCTGTGGTTACAGATCTTACAGACGGGTCTACTCCTGTTAGAGCTAGCGCTCCTAGTCTTTCCAGTAATCTCCTTTTTCAATATTGTGTTGAATTGTCTTAATGGTTTTATACTCCTGCTTAATTTTATCGTAGGATAACAGTCGCTTGTTTTTTTCAACCCAGGCCTCTGCAAATCCGGAACCAATTCTTTCAATAGATTTATTGCTATCAAAAAAATTGGTGATCCGGTTATATTCATAGAGTAAAGGATCTGCTATACTGTCAATTCCTCCTGCTGAATTTTCCCTTAATTCATATGATTGGTGACAACACTGTAGATGTCTGCGATAGATTTTTAAATATAGTAATGTTAAATATTTTTCTTGATTTATAGAATCTGAACGTAAGGATTTAAATGCCATTACCACACTATCCGGGAAAGTAAACGTCTTGTTAAAGCGGCTTTGTTCCGTAGTGTCAGAGGTGAAGTTCTCTGCGAATTGTCTCACCCTACTCAAGTTATCAATGGTTTGACTACTTTCCTGGAAGGCTTCCCAACTGTCTGTATGCGTAGTATCCATTGTCTCACACTTCCTATTGTCAACCGAAAAATATCCGCAAGCGGAAATGATTGTTGAAATGGCCAGTATTTTGATCTTATCAATTATCATTCTACGATTATCTGCTAACGGTTGGGCTGGTTGATGTGGAGGTTTAATATACTTCTCTACTCTTCAGGCAGGCTATTCACCTGTCAACAATAAAAATAATCAAAAAAGTGTGAGAATAAAAGATCTACTGCTTAACGTTTTAAATTAAAATCCATTATGGCTAAAATCGGATCTTATCTGTAGAGCTTCTATATTAATTCAATGGGTAGAAATTCTATTTCACGCTAGATGTATATCTAAATTTTGCTCTTGTTTCAAACGGTACCATTATGCATTTAGTAGAAATGTCATTTGTCCAAATAATGGTAGTCGGTAAAAGGGCGGGTGCGCTTGTCTGTTTTATAAAACAGCAATAGTGTCTCGTAAAAGAATTTTAAAAGTACTAATTTAGAAACACCTCACCTGAACACCAAGCCACAAATTAATATTATCTCCCTATCCAGAACAGACCTTTTATTCCAGGAGTTCTTTATTCGCCCAACTTTATAAGTAAGGGGTTACACTTGCTTTCAAGGTCTCTATCAATTCTTCGTCCATGTATTGATAATTGTCCTCAATGTCCAAGAGGATGATCGTCCTGCCATTAAGTAAGGGGCCGAACTTGTCCTGAAGCCTTTGCTTGTGTCGTTTCTCCATTACGAATATCATGTCCGCCCAATTGATCAGTTTTTCATTGACTTTAATTCTGGCATCATTCTCTGTTCCTGCCGATTTAAATTCATGACACTGATTGTTCTTGAAAATGGTCTCCGCTGTCCTACTTCTCCATTTGTTTCTACTGCATATAAAAAGAACATTCATATGAGTCCTTTGTTTTCCTTTCTTTTCTTTATCATGGCCTTCTTTGTAGAAGATTTAGTTACCAGTTCGTTCAATGTTGATCCTGGATCTATAGCCATTTCATCCAATTCTTTTTTCGTCTTTCCCTTTAGTTGGGAGAATGTAGCATGATAACTTCTTGACATACGATTGTTAATGAAAGTTTCTTCCAACGGTTTGGAGATGGATAAGAGTTGAAATACTAATGTTCAACTTTAGGATGATAATAACATTCATACTAAACAGGTTTACCCTGCTTGTGCCAAACGATCTGTTTTAAGATACTTTTCTGTAATCCAATGCATCAATATTGTCCGCTATAAAACTTATTGGTGTCATCAATTTTAAGCTTGTTTTCAGAAAACCACTTGGCAAAACTGTTCCATTTTTCTTTGTTCTGAGATTGCCATTTACCAAAACCATCTTCATCCCCTTTCATTAGTATCCAATGGTTGTACGCTTCAATATGTCCTGCTTCCTTAAGTTGTTTTTGGTAGCTGAACAAAATATTGGGGTATGTTTTATCGTGTCCGTTATTAAAATAATTGTCAACAAAAATACTTCTTATATTGTCAAGAGAGTTAATATCTATTGTCTTAACTGACAGTATAGATAACATTAAGGTGGTCTCGTAAACTCCAATGCCAAAAGGCAGTTTTATTTTACTCAGGTCGGTGAGGTCACCGACACTCATTGATGAGTTTTTGCTGAAACTTACAGAAAATGAGGTGTCGCTTGTAAACTTAATTTCACTTTTGTAGGTGTCGTAAAGCAGCTTACTTATTTCTGAGGTTCTTTTGCTATTTCGTTCTATATTCATAAAAATTTCCCCATAAATCATTCCCCAAACTTCTTCTGTTGAGGAGCAATAAATTCTAGCAGCCCAATAGTAATTGGAAGAAAATCCTGGGGCAACCTCAATCCCTTTTTCATAGTAAAAAAGGGCTTTGTTATAATCCTGTTTCCCCATTTGCATTACGCCCATTTCCAGATAAAGATTTCCCGACTTTGGAAATAGCTTTAGCCCTGTTTCGTAAGTTTCTATTGCTTTGGCACTTTCACCAAGGTTGTCGTAGGTGTTGCCAAGTAACTGATAAACTCTATCACTAACGTTCTTATGTTTCACTATACCTTCAAGGTACTTGCTTGCTTTTTTATAATCTTTTCTGGCATAGTAAACATAAGCAAGTTCATAAGGATAGTTGATGTCGTCTGGGTCAAGTTTTTGAGCTTCTTCAAGTAGCTTAATACTCTCGTCAAACTTTCCGTTATCCATAAGCTCAATGGCTGCTTTTCCTTTTTCAAGAGCTTTTTCTTTTTTAGTTGTCTGTCCATAGGCGATTTGTCCTGCAGTGACAAACAAAAGAAATCCAATTATTTTGATTTTTATTGTCATTATGTTGTGTTTTGAAATGTCTTATAACGTTTCTAGGATTTATCTTTGCAAGAAATTCATCCCCATCGTCTATTTGTCCCGGGACTTCCATTTCCCTTTCTTGAAATAAACGTTGTTAAATTCAGGGGAGTAAAATACTAAATAAAAACTCCAGGCACTCCGAAAAGTTGTCGGGTTGGTTCTCATAATATGGTGTACTGGCTGTTCCATATTTATTATAAGCCGTTGTGAACGGTATGATTTTGTCGTTGTAATTGTTCCACGATACGTTTTTAGGATTTCTTCTTTATTTGTCACGTAGAAATAAATGGAGTCATTGTTTTTTATTTCAAATCTAAAATTGTCGTATTGCCAGTCCGTTTGTCTACCCGGGAAATAATCACGATTAACTATATATTCTCCGTAATAGTCTTTTTTTTCTAACAAAGTATCTGCAGTCAACCACTGAGCAATACCCGAAAGCAGGATTAATCCGGATATTATGATCCAAATTAGTCCAAGTGTCTTTCCAAAGATCTTCTTTTTTTTCAGCAGCCATGCCAGTAAGAGAATTCCTGTCAATGGGAGCAGTATAAAAACGAAGAATAAATTAAACCCAAATCCCATTTTATTGTAAATAGTTAAGATGCCGGAATGATTGTAAATATAATCGAGTTTTTGACAAATCAGAAAAGGATGCTAAAATAACGTATTGTATGGTTCAAATTATGCCAAATGAACCTACGCTTATCGAAGATTTATAAGACAAAACTGTTATAAGGCTGGTATTCTATTTTTCGGCAAACACCCATAAGTTTCTCTTTACTTTTTCAAATTTATTGCCATGAAATAAGTATATGTCTGGTCCTTCTATCCATTCGATTTCTCCACGGTTGTAATGCATTAATTTATAGTCTACAAAAATGGTATCCCCCTTGTCGGTAACTGTCAAAAATTCAAAATCTGAAAAAGTTGAGGCTCCACTTGGTCTTAAATAACAGTCTTGTTTCAAAACGGTCTCTGCAACTTTGTCGCCTGGGAAATACTTTTTTATATTGTTTTTATGTTTTTCAGAACCTTGTTTACCAAGTCCAAGTGCTGTTGTCAGAGCACAATGCTCACCGTTACACATTGTTCCGCCCAATGCGGAATATAAAGCCGTCAATGCTATTAGTGGCTCGTTTAGTTTTTCAATGATTGTGGTGTCTATTACTCCTGGAATTTCAGTTGAATATAGCTCATCTGTCTCAGGATATTTTTCAGCGTCAGATATTTCAGCTCTTAGAATGACTTTATAAATATCATTTTTGGTTACGGATTTTTCTTTGGGAACTGTTTGTCCGCAACATGTAAATATGAATGAGCAAATAATCGTCGCTATTAGTTTCATTAGTCCGTAATCAATGATGAATTCTGATATAATGATTTTGATAAAATATGGTGTCTATACTCTTCAGGAAGGTTTCAAAACCCATGTCATCGCCCATGATACACCAGCCTGTTTAACCATTCGGTTCTTCTATAAAACCATCTAACGTCATCGCTAAAGCCCAATATTACTTTTTTCATATTCTGTTAACCGGCTTATTTTATTATCAGCTTAAATACTTCAGTACAGTTTTTGGTGATTGTTTTTGAAAAGGCATCTTTGTAGGAATACGATGAAAAAATTATTATTAATTCATCATTCCTGGTTGCGACAGCCTTGAGTGAATTTAAATTACTGAATGAAGTAATTGATGAGATCTTTTTTTTGTTTCGTACAAGAATAATTTCAATGTTCCGGGCACTGAAATCAGGTAACTCGATCAAATCCCTTTCTATTTTTGCATGCGGCATAAGCCTGGCCGACAATTTTGTAAGATCCCTTTTATTGATCTGGTGACCCTTGTCTATGTTATGTTCTCCTATCATGAGCGTTATTTCGGGAGAGATCATATTACGACTGACCAAATGTAGTAGATTCAAGGTGTCACTGTCCGGCGATACGATGAAAAGACTCACCTCTCGTTGTGTAGGGATCAGGTCAAATTCATGATTTTCCTGATGGTTTACAATAGTTCCTCCCTCTGCCCGAATTAAGAATTTCACTTTCGGGTCACTGCACATAATTTTTAACGGGGATTTCATCCCAATCCATAGCGAATGGATCTGAGGGGAATCATTATGTGCGGTTATTCTGTTCCGGAGAATAAACGAGGGGAACTCATTTTGTTGTCCGTAAGAAACTACCGGGACAATGACCAGGAGGTAAATTATGTTCTTAAAAAACTTCATTTTACAATACTAACTCATTAATCGCATAATGCATGAGAGAGATAAGCTTTTCTATTTTCATCGTTGTTTGTAATACACTATCACAGCCCTCCTCTTTTATATGCTTTTGAAGTACCTGGTATAAGCGCAGAAGTGGGAGCTTGCCGGAGAAACCGGTAATATAAAACAGATATAATCATTCCGATCCTTCCGGAAAAAGTTACTTCTATTCTTAGGCAGCTGATTTACGGGAATAAAGAGGATTTTTATTTTCCCGAAACGTCAAGCAGCCAAAGATTATCGTGGTTTTTTTCCGGATCTGTCGAATCCGTGTATCTTTACAGCTAACCATCTTGGTTGTTCCGGAACATGAAAGAAAAACTATTAAACTATTTCACCAATATAATGCCTCTTTCCAAGGAAGAAATCCAGGCGATCGAAGACAGCATGTGTGTCCAAACGTATCCGAAGGGAACATTCCTGCTACGGGAAGGACAACTTTCGCAGGAATGTTATTTCGTATTGAAAGGATGCATCCGCCAATATTCTCTTACGGGTGATGAAGAAAAAACACATAACTTTTTCACCGAGGAACAATGGATCGTACCCAGTAGCTTTATCCAGCAGATACCGTCTTCTCATTTTTTTGTCTGCAGCGAAGAGAGTGTTCTTGTGGTGGGCAACGAAGTAAAAGAAAATGAGCTGTACAGAATGTTTCCCCGGTTTGAAACTATCTCAAGAAAAGTGATGGAAAAAGTTTTTGCCGAACAGCAGGAACAGATGACTTCCTACCATACGGATTCTCCGGAGCAACGCTACTTGAAGCTGCTGAAATTGCGCCCCGATCTTTTTCAGAGAATTCCTCAATATCAACTCGCCAGCTATATTGGGGTAAAACCAGAATCGTTAAGTAGGATCCGGAAAAGAATAGTTTAACACCGGAGTCTTGAGGGGAGAAAAAGGAACTCTTTTTAGGATAAGCCAACACCTGATTCCTACTTCAAACAGAGCTCCTGCTAACCCCAACAGGGACTATCATCCGGGCATGAGCGCAGCTCTGAAAAGAAGATAACAATTGATTATAAATAACAAAGCCTGTCAATTCATTGACGGGCTTTGTTATTTTGTATGAAAAATTGATTTTAGTTCTTGATCATTTTTTTGACTACATGCCCATTGGCCGTATTTTTCAGGTATACGTAGTAAATTCCGTTTTCAAGATCTGAAGTATCGATGTGCATTGAATCTTCAGAGGAAGATACAGGTATTGATTTTACAACCGTACCAAGAGTGTTTACTATTCGGATCTCTGTAATACCATGAGTAGAAGAATAATTAACTTCTACATTCCCAGCGTTGGGATTTGGAATAAGAAGGATCTTTTCTACTTCTGAAGCATTTAGAACAGCTGTAGGATTAGAGTCTGTATCAGAAGTGGTAACCTCTTCTGTAACCGAGTAAGTATAATTAGTAAGTGTTCCGGAACCATTATATTCAAAGATTGCAATATAATAATCGGTGCCCGGTGTTAACCCGGTAATTGTGAGAGAATTTCCTGTTCCGTTAAAGACAACAAAATTTCCTGAACCAATTTCAGAACCACTTCCGAAATTAGCATTGGCAGAATAAGTAGTCGCATCCGTCGGGCCAGCATCTACATTATTATTTGCCTTAATCAGGACGATTCGTCCATCACCATCACCATTCGTCCAGTAGAGGGTGAAAGAAGTACTCTGAATATTATTGAAGAAAATATTTTCAGGCACTTGTGTTACATCCGGTGTTCCTGAAACCATTGAGACGGCAAGTTTTTTTACAGTACCATTGTACCCGACACCATATCCATAGGAAGTACCCGTATAACTCACATCTTGTAAAGAATGTCCTCCGCTAAGATACTGGAAAGTAGACCAGTTGTCTGCACTCGCAAAACCACCTCCTATAAATGCTTTTCCACCTACAAAACTAACAGATTCGTTGGAACCCCGAACATTACTGTTGAGTAAGGACCAGGTAACTCCCCCGTCTGTCGTCCCTATAATAAAACTCTCTCCAACCGCATACCCCACCAGATCGGAGGAAAAATTCATCGACCGAATCCGCAGAGATGATATAATACCCTGGTTCGTCCAGGAAACTCCTGCATCTGTAGTTTTGTATAAGTAGGCCTCATCATTACTGTTGTTTATCGCATATCCTACATTCGAACTTGGGAAACTTATACTGTAAAAGTATTTCGCTGACAAGTCACTTACTTCGCTCCAGCTGTTACCTCCATCCGAAGAAAAATAGGTTTGATAATCGCCATAAACGTAGACTTCACTTGAACTCTTTAAATAAAGCTTTGAAGAACTAATAACCGATCCGGTAAACCCGGTCACATGAGTCCAAGAAGAACCACCATTGGTTGTTTTCATCAGAGGCGTGCTCGCACTTGTTGTCAGAATAAATCCCGTTGTACTGGAAGTAAATTTGATGTCGAGAATATTTCCTATGATTGCCGGAGCAATGTTCGTCCACGATGATCCTCCATTAGTTGTTTTTAATAACGTAGGCGCCAATACTCCCGGACCCCCAATATAACCTATATTGTCATCCACAAAATCAACCGCCTTAAGATCATAAGAAACATCTGCATCCAGTGGTACCCAGTTCTCACCACTGGCAACACCCGCTACGTTAACCCCGATTTCTACGGTAGAAGCACCCGCTGTAATACTTATATAAGCATAGTCCGAAGAGGTACTGTTATTGACGGGAGCGGTAATGGTAAGTGTAGCATTGCCCGAGCCGGATACAGGACTGACTGTAATGTTAGGATTCGTAGTGCTCGCAGTCCAGCTACCCGTTGCTCCAAGATCAACTTGTTTACTGCCACCTGAACTAATAAAATTCAGCTGATCTCGGGAAAGAGACAATACAGATATGGCAGAAAGAGTAATTTTTTTTACAGTACCATTGTCACCGACTCCATATCCATAGGAAGTCCCCGGATAACTCACATCTTGTAAAGAATGTCCTCCGCTAAGAAACTGGAAGGTAGACCAGTTGTCTGCACTCGCAACACCACCTCCTATAAAGGTCTTTCCACCTACAAAACTAACAGATTCGTTGGAACCCCGAACATTACTGTTGAGTA
>CAYTGJ010000016.1:22843-28716 GCA_964437245.1 uncultured Chitinophagaceae bacterium | reverse complement strand
GTCCACGATGATCCTCCATTAGTTGTTTTTAATAACGTAGGCGCCAATACTCCCGCACCCCCAATATAACCTATATTGTCATCCACAAAATCAACCGCCTTAAGATCATTGTTGACTCCGGAAGAGAGGGATACCCATTGAGCATTTGTTATATTGGCATGCCAGCATACCATAAATGTTAATAATAAGTAGATTTTTTTCATGAATGATTTAGTTAAGAATTGAGATTTAATAGAGAGAATATAATGCAATATAGACTTTAAAAACCTATACCTCAAATAATTAAAACCATTCAAAGCATTTTTTGTGTATATTTTTAAACAAATAGTATTTTTTAAATACCCAGAATAACTATTATGACCTTTTGGAGTTGGAAAAAGGATTGTTCAATTCAGAATCGCTGACCGGAGAAAAAGTAAATCCTTTTACCATAAGCCAATATCCGATTCCTACTTCAAACAGGCCTCCCGGTACAGAGAGCAACAATCCTACGGTATACCCGTACATTTCCAGAATTGCTCCTGCCGCAAGAAGAGGATATCCTGCCAATCCCAGCATGGACAGCCATCCTGGAACGAGTGCAGATCTGAAAAGAACATAACAAAAACCAATACTTCCCACTCCCAGTACGATCATTGCCAGTTGGTAGGCAAAGAAATTTACCTTTTTTGCGATCATTACAGCTCCCCCAGAAAAAGAGGATGTTTCTCCTGATATAAGAAGGACTTCACTCATTGCCAATACCGACAGTAAACTTAACAAGCCTGTCAGGAGAAGCAAGCCTTCCAGTATCCGTGTACTCAGGTAGCCAAGGGCAATCCTTTTATCCCAGGTTTCCAGTACAGAAAAAACAAGTATCCCAATTGCAATTACGGTAATGGAATTTATTAGTAATAATACGGCGCCGGATACGAATTGTCCCTGATGGACTCCAAGCACTGACAATACATCCGGCTGATCCAGCAGGGATCCGAGAAGGCCGCTTCCCCCTCCATATGCCACCATTGGCAGTAGAAATAAAACACCAATAATTCGTGCCATCGTCTGTTTGTCTTTCATTTTTCTATCTTTTTTAATTCTTTAAAAAGTATTCTCACCTTAAAAGGGCTTCATTCCGGAAGGCGAAACATATACTTATGATCCATACAAAAATAGAATGCCACTTTTTCTTTTTCATTGACATGGGTTAAGAAAAACCTTACCGGATGAGTAACTCAGCCTCTTCGTACTTCTCAAACCCCGTATATTGATTCCAGGAAATTAGGGTTTCCTACCTATAAAAGGTACGCTGATGAATTGATTTGTTACGTATATTTGAACAGCAATATTCTTCTCCTGATATTCGTGAACATACGATCTCCATACGGAAGTACGGTCAGCAGAAGGTTGGGGAATCATAAAACACCTGATCAGTAAAAAATATAAACCGGAATATAAAGAACAATCATGGAAACCGATCTACTACTTTCTTTTTTAGGAGCAGCCGTTTTACTGACAATAATGCCGGGGCCGGACAACATCCTGGTGCTAACTGAAAGTCTGACCAAAGGACAAAAGAGCGGCATCGCTCTGTCTGTGGGACTCTCCTCCGGCGTGCTGGTACATACGATCGCTGCGGCTACAGGACTGTCGCTTATCATTCAGCAATCTGCTCTGGCCTTTTCACTGGTAAAATATGCAGGAGCCGCATACCTGTTCTTCCTTGCCTTCCGGGCCATCAGAGAAAAAAATCCGGAAATAAACTTAACCAATCCTCTTTCAGATAAAGAGACCCGGATTTTCCCGCTCGTCAGAAAAGGGTTCCTGATGAACGTCTTGAATCCAAAAGTATCGTTGTTCTTTATCGCATTTCTTCCCCAGTTTGTAAACCACAACGGGCCGGACATCACTTTTCAGATGATCGTGCTGGGTGGATTGTTCATGATACAGGCATTGCTGATCTTCTCCCTGATCGCTGTGCTGGCGGGCAAACTTACCGGACTGTTCCGTCATCCGAAATTCTGGCCCGTCACAAAATGGACAAAGGTCGGGGTATTAGCCCTTCTGGGGATCACATTGGCTTTCTCAAAGAAGTAATTTCCGGATAAACCGACGTACCGGGGCATTATAAAAATGGCCCAAAATTATATAACTGTTTCATTCCAATAGTATCGTATCTTTGTGAAAAGAGAAAAGTATACATCATGCTCTTTTTGAAATACTTATGGACAATATGAAGACTCCTTTGTACATTCCTCTTGAAAACGTGGACAGCGAACACTGTGCGATGATCGTTCATAAAAACCTGAACAAGATCGAAGGAGTGAACGATAATAAAGTCGAGCTCAACAACGCCCGGGTGGGGATTTTTACAGACCTCAATCCGGAAGAGATTCTCCCCAAAGCGGTAAAGCAGATCCGGGAACTGGGATATGAAGTCCCTACGGTCAGGAAAAATTATCCGGTGACCGATATGTCCTGTGCTTCCTGTGCCCATACGGTAGACAGTACTCTTGCCCGGCAAAAGGGAGTCGTAAGTGCCCAGGTAAACTTTGCAACCCAGGTGGCTTCAGTTGAATTCGTTCCTGGCCTTACCGATGTATATACCCTGAAAACAGCGGTACAGGCAGCCGGATATGATCTGATTATAGACGAATCATCAGAAAGTAAAGAGTCGCTGGAGCAATTGAAAGAAGATCATTACAAATCTCTCAAAAAACGGGTGACGGGAGCACTGTTATTTGCCGTGCCGCTTTTTGTGATCGGGATGTTCTTTATGGATATGCCTTATGCCAATTACCTCATGTGGTTTCTATCCACCCCTATGTTATTTTATTTCGGCCGTCAGTTTTTCACGGGAGCCTGGAAGCAGCTTAAGCACCGGTCTGCCAACATGGATACACTGGTGGCCATGAGTACCGGTACTGCTTATATTTTCAGTGTCATTGTTACGCTGTTCCCTCATGCGCTGCACAGCAAAGGGATACATTCGCATGTATATTTTGAAGCTGCAGGGATCGTCATTGCATTCATTTTGCTGGGGAAACTACTGGAAGAAAAAGCAAAAGGCAATACCAGCTCTGCCATCAAAAAACTTATGGGACTACAACCCAAGACCGTAATAGTTGTGCAGGAGTCAGGGCAGCAGATGGAAGTACCCATTGGCCAGGTGATGACCGGTTCGGTCTTAGTGGTAAAACCGGGAGAAAAAATTGCTGTAGACGGAATGGTGACGGAAGGTTCTTCTTATGTGGATGAAAGTATGATCAGCGGCGAACCGGTTCCTGTAGCCAAACGGGCAGGGGATAAAGTATTTGCCGGCACGATCAACCAAAAAGGAAGTTTCCGGTTCAGTGCGGAAAAAGTAGGCGGGGATACAGTACTGGCACAGATCATTAAAATGGTGGAAGATGCACAGGGGTCCAAAGCTCCGGTACAAAAACTGGTCGACAAAATTGCGTCGGTATTCGTACCGGTGGTGATCGGAATTGCAGTGGTAAGTTTTATTCTATGGAATATATTTGGGGGAGAAAATGCCTTCATCCAGGGCTTGATCGCTTTTGTGACCGTGCTGGTCATTGCTTGCCCGTGTGCGTTGGGACTGGCTACTCCCACCGCCATCATGGTAGGAGTAGGAAAAGGAGCCGAAAAAGGTATTCTGATCAAAGATGCCGAAAGCCTGGAACTTGCTAAAAAAATCAATGCGATCATTTTAGACAAAACCGGCACGATCACAGAAGGGAAACCGGCGGTAACAGCCATTCAATGGTTTACTGAAAAAACGGCAACGTTGCAAAATATATTATTCAGCATCGAAAAGTCTTCTGAACATCCGCTGGCAGATGCTATTGTACTCCATCTGCAACCGGAAAGTCAGTTTCTGTCCGATATTGTAATCGAAAACATCAGCGGCCAGGGAATACAGGGGATCTATCAAAATCAAAAATACATCATCGGGAACCTGGTACTGACAAAGGCACGAAATATTCCTGTGCCGGAAACAGCACAACAATGGATCGAAGCCCAGCTCTCAAAGGCTCAAACCGTGGTATTGCTGAGCAATGAGACAGAAGTGATAGCGGCCATTGCTATTGCGGACCAGATCAAACCTACTTCCGGAAAAGCTATTCAAAAACTTCACCAGGAAGGGATCAAGGTATATATGCTCACCGGCGATAATGCACAAACGGCGCAAGCAGTAGCTATTGAGCTGGGGATTGATGAATATAAAGCGGATGTATTGCCTTCTGAAAAAGCAGCCTTTACCAAATCGCTCCAGGAAAAAGGAGCTGTAGTGGCCATGGTAGGTGATGGGATCAATGACAGCAATGCCCTCGCACAGGCAGACGTGAGTATTGCCATGGGAAAAGGAAGCGATATTGCCATGGATGTTGCCAAGATGACCATCATCTCTTCCGACCTGCTGAAAATTCCCGAAGCGATCCAGCTTTCAAAGCAAACGGTACAGGCCATCCGGCAAAATCTGTTCTGGGCATTTATCTACAATGTGATCGGCATTCCTATTGCGGCGGGGATCCTTTTCCCGTTCAACGGTTTTCTGCTGGATCCCATGTGGGCAGGAGCTGCAATGGCCTTCAGTTCCGTGAGTGTCGTGCTGAACAGTCTGCGGCTTAAATGGAAAAAATAAATTGACAGAAAAAAATTTAACGTTTAAAAATGATACTACTATGAGTGAGCTAAAATTTAAAACAAGTCTTAAATGCGATGGTTGTGTAGCCAGCGTAACGCCGGGGCTAAATGCGATTCCTTCCGTTGAAAAATGGGAAGTAGACCTGACCAGCCCGGAAAAAACACTTATCGTAACAGGAGAAAACCTGAAGGAGGATGAGATCATCGCTGCTCTTCAAAAGGCAGGATACAAGGCAGAAAAAAAATCATAACTTCTGTTTGTCTAGCAGAACCCCCTTCCGGAAAAGGAGATGATCATCTCTTCTTTTCCGGATTTTTTTCTTAATACTCTAATCAAACAGATAATTAATTTTCAAGAATTTCTACTTCTACTCTTCTGTTCTGAGCCTTTCCGGCCTCCGTGTCGTTTCCGGCTACCGGCTTTCGGTTTCCAAATCCTTGCCATGAAATGTTGTTTTTGTTTACTCCTTTCGAGACCAGGTATTCTGCTACCGCTTTCGCACGATTGTCTGACAGTTGCTGTAAAAATTCCAGCGATCCGTTCTCTTTTCCTATATCCGTATGTCCGTTGATCCGGACCTTCATCGTGGGATGTTCTTTTAAAAAATCCACCAGTTTATCAAGCTCGTCAAAAGATCTTTTTTCCAGCTCAGGACTGTCGGGCGCAAAAAATACCTTATCCAGCACATATACTTCTCCTTTTTCTTTTTTCTCAAAGAACCCTCTTCCCGGGCTTTTACAATTGGTTTCCACTACTTCCAGTTCATAACGGCTGGAAGTTTTTCCTACGTATGATCCATCCAGCGAACCGCTTACAGAAGGGTTGTCCTTACTCAGTTCTACAATCCGGGTAGAAAACTGTGTATTCTTTACTCCTTTTCCAAGCCAGTAGTTTTTGATGAACTCAAGATTAGTGGTATGTTTTGATCTGTTTGCAGCTTTTTTTTCTTCTGAGCTAACAGAAGAAAGATTGACCGCTGCATTGACTGATACTTTCAGCGAAGGATGCTCTTTCAGATACTCTGCAAGCTTGTCGAGTCTTGTATACAAGTGGATTAACGGTTCCTTTTTAGTGGCAGACAATTCAGGAATGGTCTGATAAAAATCTGTATAGAAAATTATTTTGGATCCTTTCTCCAATCGTGTCATAGAGAAATAGTTCAGTTGTTCGGGTAACCGGTCTCCCTTTCTTGTCAGCGGAACATAATAAAATTCCATTGCCGGCAGATAGCAATCCGCTTTCA
>CAYTGJ010000016.1:0-22833 GCA_964437245.1 uncultured Chitinophagaceae bacterium | reverse complement strand
GCAAAGAGAACTTTACTTTTCCATCCTGCTCTGTTTTCTGTGTCTTCCTGTCTTCCGGAAATAAAGGATCTGTGATCTCCGTGAGAACTCCGGGAAGCGGGGTATTGTCCTGTGCATCGTACACCATCGCACGGAATCCATAATGAGGAAGCGGAGTCTCTGCTGAACAGTTCTGCGCCGACACACATACATCGTCGATATAATAGTATGAACCTTTTGTGGTTTTTTCTTCACCAGGCACCTCCACGATCTCTGTCTGCAGATCGTTACGAAAATTACCGATCATCAGGTATTGCTCTCCTCCCTGTGCCTTATAAGTGAACCGAACTTCGGACCATTGTTGTCTGTTGGAGAAAACATTTCCAGGTTTATTTTGAAGCTGAGGAATAAAAGGAGCCACTCCATAAAATTCATCCAGGCGGTAAAGGGTATCTTTTGAGAAATGAATCCCCAGAGAAGAAGTAGCATAGGCAGACTTTCCGCTCAGTAGTACCCAGAAACTTATTTCATAATTTTCCCCTTTGTCGAGCGGCGATTTCAGTTTCCCGACCAGGTACTCGCGGTACTCCGATTCACAGCACCCCCGGTCAAAGGCATACAACCCTGCGTATGCCACTCCTGTACGGGCTTTTACATGCTGTGAGGAAGAGTAGATCTTCCAGGCATTGCAGGGTTGAAAAAGATCGGCAGTACCTTCTGTGGAAAAACTGGCCCAGCTCCTGCATTGGGACAAAGAAAGAGATGGCACATTGGTATACTTACTTACATCTGTCTCTGTGATACAATGACCAGTCTCCTCAAAACTGGGATTCCATATAAGATTCTGGCCGGTAAGAAAACACGGCATTAAAAACACAAGAAAAAATAGTAGTGGTTTTTTCATAAATATACGTACGCAGAAAATAAGAATACTATTTATCGTAAACTCCGGAACAGACTGGCTTCACAATATTTTCTCTACGGCATCTGGTGATTCTCCGGACATATGTTAGGAACGACAAGACGTATCATGGTAAAACGGTTTTCTTCCGACTCTACTTCTATAATTCCCTGGAGTTTCGAAACCATCTCTTTCACCATATAAAGCCCAAGCCCCGATCCTTTGCTCACCTCTGTAGCTCTGTAAAACATATCAAATATCCTGGCCTGACTGCCTTGCGGTATTCCGATGCCATTGTCACGGATCAGAAAGACTGCTTCCGCCCCGGAGATCTCTACTGCTATTTCCACCGCCGGATCATTTTCATCGTTGCGTCTGTATTTAAAGGCATTGGAAATAAGATTATTCAGGCTGATCTTTAACCGGTATTGATCAGAATAAAAATCGGTATTTTGTTTTACACGAACAATTTTTTTTATACTGGAAGCATGTTCAAAAAAAGCCAGTTCATCAAAAATATCCCCGATCATTTCATTTACATCGGTTTTTTCCGGGAATACCCCCGTTTTGACATTCTTGGACAAATTAATGATCTGATGGATATGACTATCGAGTTTATTAATACAGTTTTCCTGTAAGATCACCAGTTCCTGTATTTTCTCCGGATCCTTTTCAAGCTTGATCAAATTCACAATTCCCATAAGCGAAGTAAGCGGAGCCCGCATATCATGAGACACCTTATAGACATAGCTGTCCAGTTCCTCATTTATCTTTCCCAGAATCTTATTTTTACTGATCAGCTTTTGGTTGAGCCGGCTTAGCTTCCGGTTAATATACTGGTTAACCCTCAGGATAACATAAAAAAAGAGGATGCAGAAAAGGATCGCCGATATAAAGTTGAACTCGTATTCATACTGGTTGGTGGAAGTGTCGGTGCCAAGAAATGTATAACCGGTAAGTTCCAGAAAAAAAAGACTGCTTAAATTGATCACCAGCGAAAGAATGATGTATTTATAATCTTCTAGCCTGTAAAAGGCGAACGTGGCAAATAAAATGATCAGCATGGAAACATTCATTCCGGAGCTGGGACCAAGTGAAGCTGCTTTTACAAACATGAATATGTTTCCGAGAAGCATCATGACGAGTTTGGCCTGATTGTAATATCCTTTCCGGATCTGGTACAATACGACCGGAAGGGCCGTTATAAAGAACACCACGTGATTTAAGATCACACCAAAAGAAATCCCCGAAAAAATACCGATCACAAGATACAGGATCCCAAAAAACAAGGAGGCCAGACACATGGCCACCAGCAGTTCGATTCTTATAATTTCATCATAAGGGAGCTTCTTCCCGGAAAGAGAACGTAAGTTTATGAACCTGCGCAGAATTTTGCCCCTGATAAAACTCAGTAAACCCATATGTAACTTCTGATACTCCGGAAAGGAGCGTCCAATGAATAAATTAGTAATAAAAAAGATCTTCGGCTATCTACAAAGATCCGCAGGAACAAGGTACGAAAAAATACCAGAAACCTACTTGCCTGGTGGCTCTTTGCAAGATCTAGAACCTGCTAAATGCCAGGATGAGCATAAGAGCCAGCATCCCCATAAAAGGGACGATCACGATTTGCAGCGATCTCTTTTTTTCGGCTTCACTCAACTGCTTATAGGCTTTCACATATTTCTGAAATTTTTTTTCGGTTCCTATTCCCCATGCTGTCAGCCCGTACAAAATAGCAAAAACAGGGACCGCAAGCAGTTTCCCCAGCGCTTGGCCATTCCATGATCCTAAGAGCTGCAGGGGAGATCCCGCTGAGGGAGAAATCATCAATAATAACAATACTACCAGAAGAAGTACCACAAACAAATAAGCAGCTATAAAAAGATTTCCGTTCAATCGGGCTTTATTTCCATCTTTCCCTTTTTGCTCCAGTTCCTCGTATTGCATTCCATAAATATATTGAATAAACTTTTTCATATGGCCTGTCGTTTAGTTTACAAAATGACCTCTTAAAAACAGTTCCCTTTTCTCTTCAAGATTCGGGTATGGGATTTTGTTAATTTATCAAAAAAAATTATCATCTTTATCCAAATTGAATTTAATATAAACTAATCCAATATAATTACCATGAAAAAGCTTTTTATTATTTTCGCCTTTTTGTTCGGACTTTCTCTGACTTCTTTTTCCCAAACCGTACAGGCTCCGGTTACTGCTGAACAAAAAGCTGATGAAGTAGTGAACAAAATGAAGGATAATCTTTCTCTTACGGACGAACAAATTCCTGCTATAAAAGGGATCACAATAGAGCGGATCAAAAAAGTAACGGAGGCCCGCAAAAAATATGGTGCTGACAAACAACGTATACAAGCCTCCAATAAACTGATCCTCGAAGAGTGGGAAAGTCAGTTAAAAGAAATTCTGACTACAGACCAATACAACAAATACACAGAAAGCAAATTAACCCCTTTCCGGTAAAATCCTGCCAGAAAGGGGTATTACTTTTTCTTCCGGAATATTTCCTATCTTATGCATATGAACGAACCAGAAAAATTCATGCAGGAAGCAATTGCGCTTTCACTACAGGGCCCCAAAGAGAACAAAGGAGGTCCTTTCGGAGCTGTTGTGGTAAAAGATGGAAAGATCGTAGGACGGGGATCTAACCAGGTAACTTCTACCCTTGACCCAACTGCTCATGCAGAAGTCGTAGCGATCCGGGATGCCTGTAGAAATCTCAATAGCTTCCAATTGGACGGATGTGAGCTCTATACCAGTTGCGAACCTTGTCCCATGTGTCTGGGAGCGATCTACTGGGCCCGTCCGGACAAGGTCTATTATGCCAATACCCGAGAAGATGCCGCTCTTATTAATTTTGACGATTCTATGATTTACGATGAGCTTGGCAAAGATTTCGGGCAACGGAAAATTCCGTTTATCCAGCTCGGACGAAATGAGGCTCTGAAAGCTTTTGAAGAATGGAAACACAAAGAAGATAAAACATCGTATTAACGATCCCCGGTCATATTCATTTCAATCTGTACTTCCCTGATTTCCGGGATCTGGCATTCCAGCATCTTTTTTGAGAAAGGACCAATTCTTCTTAATCTCCCGAAAAAGGAAGCGATTTGTACTCCTTTATGAATTTTATCTCCACAGGTTTTTTTGTAAATTTGCGGCATGTTAGGATTAAAATTAGCGACCGATCCCCGTTGGGTAGATATCGTAGAAACCAATATTTCTGAGATTCTTACCGATCATGCCTATTGTGAACAAAAGGCTACTTCCAATGCCATTTATCTGATTGTCAACTTTCCTGAACACACTGACCTGGTGACAGACATGGTGAAGCTGGCACAGGAAGAACTTTCCCATTTCGAAATGGTACACGAGATCATAAAAGCAAGAGGACTGACACTTGGACGAGAGCGTAAAGATACTTATGCTGGAGAATTATATGCTTTCATGCGCAAAGGACATCAGCGAAAAATTGTGCTGATCGACCGGCTTTTGTTTTCTGCCCTGATAGAAGCAAGAAGCTGTGAGCGGTTCAAAATGCTGAGTGAAAGGATCAAAGATGAAGAACTAAGCAAATTCTATTATGATCTGATGATCAGTGAAGCCACTCACTACACCACCTTCATCAATTACGCACGCCAATATGCGGAAGGAGAAGATATAGACAAACGCTGGCAGGAGTTCCTCGATTTTGAAGCCTCGATCATGAGCAAATACAGTAAGAAGGAAACCATGCACGGATAAGTTTCCGGGAGTACTGACCCGTTTTACACTCCGGTTCCTATTACGCTGAATAACGATCCTATACAACTGCAGAGCCAGCCCGAAGTACTGGCCTGCCTCCATATTCCTGATGTTCTCCTATGCAAAAAACCTGTTACTGCGATTCCGGAAATACTTTTACCAATTGCTGCGCCCCGATCATCAACGGCCTTCGTCCTGCGGATACAGCCCAGGAGCTGATGCGGTCGCGTTATTCCGCTTATGCTACTGTTGCCACAGATTATCTACTTAAAAGTACACACGCTTCTGTCCGTAAAAACTACGTGGCCGGCAATATTGAAGCATGGGCCCGGTTGAACAATTGGCAAAAACTGGAAATCATCTCCCGTACACTGGGAGGAATTCACGATGAAAGAGGAGAGGTAGAATTTAAAGCATACTATTCGGACCCTAACGGAAACCTGATCGTTCATCATGAAAACTCATCGTTTATAAAAGAAAGTGGGGAATGGTTTTACCTGAAAGGAATGATCAATCCGAAACCCGTTTCACTGGGAAGTAAAACGAATCGTAACGATCCTTGTCCCTGCGGGAGCGGTCTGAAATTCAAGAAGTGCTGCGGCTGATCTTTAGCCGCCGTACACTTCCCGGAGTGTGTTTCGAAACAACGTATCCAGCATTCGGGTGTCTACAGGATTCGCCGGAAAAGTGTTTCGAAGATATCCCCGGAAATACTCCAGTTGCTCCCGGATATAGTGCTGAAAGATCTCTATACTAGGGGCCATTTCCAGTTCTTCTCCTGATTTTTTTCTCTGTAGCAATTTCTCCAACTCTTCCCTGATCACACGATCCTCTATCAATTCCTCCGCCATTTTTTCAAATTCCATAGGAGGGAAACTACCGGTTGCTTCGATCCACCGACATGCCAGCAGAGGGCGAAGAACATAAAAATATTTTTTCGTCCGCACCATCTCCTGCTGCAAATAACCTTTATAATTCCCTTCTGCCATATGAAAGTAGTGATGAAGACAGGCTTTCGGATCAAAATACTCTTTGGCAAGCTCTCGGAGCTGAGCAGCTGTAGAATAGGGCTCGGTATAAACGAGCGGGCTTTGCAGCCATTCCATCAGAGGCGGATTGGATTTTCGGAAAAGGCGTAGCGCTTTCCGGAGTTCCCAGCCACTCAGATCCAGCTCTTGCGGGAGCATTTCTTCGATCACGTCTTTGCGGTCATCAATAGAGAGGTACCAATCTTTAGGATGAATGTATATGAAACGGACATCCCAATCGCTGTTGACGGATTCAAAACCCCAGGCCCTGCTGCCACTCTCAACAGCATACAACACTTTTATTTCAGAGCGCTGTTCCAGGGTTTTCAATGCCGTTTGTATTGTATTTTTCATTTTTAATATTTGCTTTAATCTTCTCTGCTTCCATCGTCGGCCATCCTTACCATTTTAGGAGTAAATTTTGCCACTATGTCTACCAGTTCCGTCTGTGCTTTCATGACCACATCGATATCTTTGTATGCCATCGGAGCTTCGTCCAGACCAGCCCCGATCAATGTTACCCCAAACTCCTTTAACGCAGCGTTCATTTGTTCAGAAGTAATGTTTTTCTCAGCAGCAGTTCTGCTCATCTTTCTTCCTGCTCCGTGGGAAGCCGAATTCAACGAGTCTTCCATTCCTTTTCCCCGTACCAGAAATCCGGGAGCCGTCATAGATCCCGGGATGATCCCCATAATACCCTTTCCTGCAGGGGTAGCCCCCTTCCGGTGTACGATCACCTCTTCTCCTTTGTAGAGTTCTTTCCAGGCAAAATTATGGTGGTTTTCCACTCTGGCCAGTACCGTTCCTCCTATCACTTTGGTAAGACGATCGTGAATTACCTGGTGACAAGCGGAAGCGTAGTCTCCTGCCAGGTTCATGGCGGTCCAATATTCTATCCCTTCTGCCGAACCGAGCGACAGGTAAGCGAGGTTGATCGCTTCTTTAGGCAGGTTGCTCAGCTGTTTGGCCAGCTTTGTATAATGTCCTGCGATCATCGCCCCTAATCCCCTGGACCCGGAATGTGAAAGTAAGGCCAGGTATTTTCCTTTCGGTATCTTCAGTTCCGCATCGTCTTGTTCAAAATCGATTATCCCCCATTCCACAAAATGATTTCCTCCTCCGGAAGATCCCAACTGCGAGTATGCTTTGTCCCGCAGTTGCCGGGCTACCGGATTGGTCAAAAACTCTTCTCGTTCCAGGATTTCATGATCTGCCTTATACTGCCCGTGAAATCCGGCTCCTGCACCAAACCGGGTATAGCTGAGCAATGCTTTTTTAAATTTTTCTTCCTGCTCTGTAAAATGAATTTCCGGAATGTCGTATATAGAAAGACACATACGACATCCGATATCTACTCCTACTCCGTAAGGGATCACGGCATTCCGGACTGCCAGTACGCCCCCTATAGGAAGTCCGTACCCCTGGTGTGCATCCGGCATCAGGGCTCCTGCCACGGATACCGGCAAGCGAATTGCCAGGTCCATTTGCGTACGTGCTCCGCTTTCAATAAGCTCCGCTCCAAAGATCGCATAGGAGGAGGAATATTTTAACGACAGGGTTTTATCCTGGTTCCATTTGATCCATTCCTCCGCAGCGTCTTTCCATAAAATGTCCTGCAGAAATGAACCCGGATCATTTTTTAAATTTTCCAGCAACAGAAACAAGGTCTCTCTTTCTGTTTCCTCCGGAAGCAGTGCGATTGTTTTCAATAAAGAAGCAATCACCGGAGACGAAGGGAATCCCACGGTAAGCAACTCCTGTCCTTTTATGTTCAATGTATGATTCATTATGATTTAACTATACAAATTCTATTTTTGATTGATTTTAGAGAAAACACAAGCGGGAAACATTTTCCCGCTTGTTGCTTCCTTTATTTTCCCGGAACAAAAAGTTGTTTCAACTGTTCTACCAACTGAGTATTTCCTCCCAGGGAAAGACTGTTGATCTTGTCGGCAATCTTTTCCACGTATTCCATCTCTTTCAGCTTATACAACATTTCGTTTTCTTCCATCAGTTTGGCGGTATTCAACAAGCTTCTCGTAGAAGCTGTTTCTTCTCTCCTCATGATGGTGTTGGCCTGCGCTTTCTTTTCCGCAATCAGTACCTGGTTCATGATCTCTTTTACATCTCCGGGAAGTATGATATCACGGATTCCTGCCGTACCTAGCTCTACGCCCAACTGCTCTGCCTTTTCTTTCAGTGTTTCCACAATCACAGGAGCCGCCGATTCTTTTCTGTCCAGCAATTCATCCAGCGTAAAGGTTCCTACAAAAGCACGGATCGCAAGCTGCAGCAACACATAGAGCTGTTTCTCAAAATCCTTGTTGTCTACCAGAGCTTTTTCAACATGTTTAACTTTGTATTGTGTCTGAAAATTGATACGGATCGCAGCTTTATCTTTTGTCAGCAATTCCTGTCCGGAAACTTCCATCTGAAGTTGTCTCATATCTGCTTTCAGCACAGCGATCACTACGGGGTTTTTCCAGAAATAATAAGTCCCCGGCTCCAGTACTTTTACAAAAGTACCTTCTACAAACATCAGTCCTTTTTCGTAAGACTCCACGGTGTAGACTCTTATATAACTGATCAGCTCCGGCCTCATCAGCAACATTTTATCCAGTCCTTCTGTGATCTCCGGTTTACTAAGATCGGCAACGGTATATTCATACGCCACCACGCCTTTCCAGAAGGCATAACGACCAGGAGTAAGAACTGTTTTAAAGCGTTTGTTTTCAAACTGCAATACGATCTGGTGATCTTTTACTTCGACCACCTCCAGCAATGAGGTCAGTTTTTCGTCTTTCAACAATATGTTTAATTCACAAGGTGCTACAAAAGCTTTGGACATATCATACTCCATAACTTTCTCTCCCGGAAAAATCCAGAAGGTCCCGTTGGTGATCATCCGGTGATAGGAACCGTTTTTAAAGATAAGTCCTACAGTATACGCATTTATTGTTTTAAGTAACATCGTTGTATTGGTTTAATAATTATTTTTTTCTATGATAATCTTCTGATAAAAGCAAAGCTGCCTGGTTCACCGGTTAGGAGGGAACATGATTTCAGCAAAATCTTGCAAAGGGGTCTCTGCTTCGCTTCTTTCTGAATACACAAGCGTTCCTGGTGCCTGTGCTCCCGAAAGCCGGCTCCACGAAGAGCCCTCCGTTCAACTTTACGGTATCCACCTTGTTGCAGGATCGTCTCCGGTTTGTGTAAAATCCTCAGATCTTTCACCGAACCCCTGCAACTTTGCTTTTCAATGACACCTTTTTTATGAAGTGGTGTGCTTCGGAGATGTGGACTATGTGTCCACTACCGCTACTCTACCATTGAGTTACCTCTCGTCAGAGAGAGTGGGAATCGAACCCACACCCATCAGGTGGTACAACCTTTCCTTTACGTAAGCAGCATACTGCATGGCAGCACTCCGGGGCTATTCAGAAACCCTCGTCTGGGTCTTACGCATCGTACTCATTGCCCGCTTTCACTTTCGTGAAAGATCTTTGTGCTGAAAAGCACCTATTCTATTTTTGATCAAAGAACGTTTTCTCTTTTTGTATGACACAAAATAACTACACATCTACGCAATATAATTGCGTAGATAAAAAAATTTATTTATTTTTATAAATATCTGATTTATATGGATCTGTACGCGCTCATTATTTTCTGCGCAAACATATTGCGTGGATGAAGAAAAACCGGGATATTTGATCTGTCTTAAACAAAGATGTAAGACGTCAGATTCCTGATAAACGAATCCTTCGTTCGGGGAAATTGCGCTGTCGCTTTCTATTCAAATCTGCTGATCATGATTATATCTTACCGGATCTAACTTCTCTTTTTCTATGCCTATTAACAAACAAGCGCTTATCCGCTACAAAGTAATTGATCAGTGTCTTCAGAACCGTAGCCGTCTATGGACCCTGGAAGACCTTGTGGAAGCATGCTCCGATGCCTTGTATGAATACGAAGGCAGCCGGAAAGGAGTGGGGATCCGTACGGTACAACTGGACCTCCAGAATATGCGCAGCGAGAAGCTCGGTTACAACGCTCCCATTGTGGTAACCGGTAAAAAATATTATACCTACGAAGACAAAGAATACAGCATCACAAAGATCCCGCTTTCCAAACAGGATCTCGGAATGTTATCCGAAGTGGTAGGACTGTTGAAGCAACTGAAAGGACTGAATTACTCCGAAGAAATGAGCGGCATGATCGCCCGGCTGGAAGACAGGGTAATAAAACAGCAAACCGACGGACGTTCTACCATTGATTTTGAAAAAAACGAACTCCTGAAAGGATTGGAATTTATTCAGCCTTTGCACAAAGCAATTCTGAAGGAGATCCCTGTCTCGATCTTATACCAATCGTTCAAAGCAAGAGCGGCCTCTGAGATCCTGCTGTATCCTTATCTGCTGAAAGAATACCGGAACCGGTGGTTTCTGATCGGGATCAACCGGAAAAACAATACCCTTCTTAATCTTGCGCTGGACAGGATCCTTCAGATACAGGAACGGCCTGATATTTCCATGAAAAAAGCACCGAAAGAGATAGAGGATTTTTACGAAGATGTGATTGGTGTTTCCAAAACGATCGGTCAGAAGCCTGCTACCGTTGTCCTCAAAGTCTCCAGAGCACATATTCCGTACCTGATCACCAAACCGCTTCACCATTCCCAAAGAGTTCTCAAAGAAGAAAAAGACGGAACACTGATCAGTATTGTGGTCGTGCTGAATTTCGAACTGGAGCGGGAGCTGCTCGGGCTGGGCGAACATATTACCGTTGTCGCTCCCAGAATTTTAGGAAGGACCCTTCAAAGAAGAATTTCGGAAATGGGTAAACTTTATACTTTGTAACGGTGTTGAGGAAACATCCAAACATTATTATCCTATGAACATTCACAATATCTGGTTTATTACAGGAGTCTCCAGTGGCTTCGGACGCCACCTTGCAGAAGTAGCAGCAAAAAAAGGACATACGGTGATCGGGACGGTCCGGAAACCCGAACAGGTGGAACAAGTCAATCAACTGGTTCCCGGAAAAACATTCGGTGTGGTGCTGGATGTAAACAACCACGCACAGGTACAGGAAGTGATCGGAGCGGTGGCAACACAATACGGCAAAATTGATGTGCTGGTCAACAACGCAGGTTACGGATTTTGCGGAGCGATCGAAGAGGCATCCGAAGAAGAGGTAAGGGCCCAGATGGAAACTAATTTCTTCGGGGCATATGCCGTCACTCAGGCTGTACTGCCGGTCATGCGCCGGCAAAAGAAAGGACACATCCTTCAGATCTCTTCACAGGCTGGGATCAACAGTACCGCGGGATTAGGCGTATACAATGCCAGCAAATTCGCCCTTGAAGGGTTCAGCGAAGCCTTGTACCACGAAGTGGCTCCTTTGGGGATTAAAGTAACACTGGTAGAGCCAGGTCCTTTCAAGACTGAGTGGGCAGGAGGTTCTATGAAATTTCCTGAACAAACACTGGAGGATTACATCCCTACGGCAGGCCGTACACGTACATTGCTTTCCAATATCAATGGCCATCAGCCCGGGGATCCTGTGAAAGGCGCTGAAGCGATTCTTCATATCACCGAGACAGAGACTCCTCCTCTCCGGCTTCCCCTGGGGAAAACAGCGGTAGAAGTGATCCGGAAAAAACTGGATTGGGTTTCCCGGGAAATCACCACCTGGGAAAGCCTGTCGAAAGGTGCTGACTATTCCAGCCAGTAATAAACAGTCTGCTTTAATAGTAAGAACTGGTGGGAAGATGCTAAAAAAATGGCTACAAGCTCTTTAAGATACTGAAAGAGCAACAGTATACAGCGGAGTTATGTTGCCGTGTACTGTTGCTCTGGATGAATTATCTCCAGCCTCGTGGATGGTGATGATGGTGGTGATGATAATGAGGTCTCACCCGGTAATAAGGTCTTACATATCCCCAGCCCCATACCGGACCGGGAGGAGGAACCACTACCTGTACTCTTGGCCTGGGATTAGAATAGTAATTATTGATATGTGTATCCTGATTCCTGTAATTCGCAGAAGGATCGCTTTGTGTTTCCTGATTGGTATTCACGGATGTAAGAATGTCTTTTTCTCCATTAGAATATTCGATCATTTGTACTTCACTACGGGTTACCACATACAACGGTCCGTTAGGATTCTCGGCCTTTTTATATTTTACTTCATTAGAATTGATTTCGGTAACGGTTCCTTTTTGCTGAGTCCCATTGTTGAAATAAATCACGTCCTGGGCAACTAGTGACATCACCGAAGCCAGGAGGAAAACCAGTGATAAGAGCGTCTTTTTCATATTTTGCAACGGTTAGTGATATATGTATAGTACTATAACAAAAACCGGGCAGAAAAAATTGCCCCCTTACTTCAATACGTATATTTACGTATATTTTATCCTTTAAAAACTATTCCTAAAAATATTTGTAATATATTGCATTGCAATGGCTTACCTGTATAACTTATCCCGTATATATACGTATATAGTACCTAGCCTTCCAAATAGGTAATCCTACATCATGAGAAGAACATTTATTCTAATTTGTGCCATATTTTTTAATGGAAATATGATATATGCACAATCCGGCCCTGGAGGAGTAGGGAACGGAAGCAACAACGTAGTTTGGCTGAAAGCAGATGCAGGCACCTCCTCTGTTTCCGACGGAGCAGCGATTTCATTATGGCAGGATCAATCCGGAAATGCAATTGATGTAAGTCAGGCTACCGGAGTGAGGCAGCCAATATACCGGGCCAATGTACTGAATGGATTTCCTGCTATTGAATTTGATAATAACAGTTCTTCAGGACAAAACGATTTTATGACGGCTCCGGATCATCCTATGCTTGATAATACCGATGGGTATACTTTTTTTGCCGTGACAAGAATGAGCCATCTCAATGGGGAGGCTCGGAACATTATGGCCAAACGTGTAGGGGTGGACAATCAGCATGCATTTATGATGTTTTATTATACCTCAAACTATTTGTTTCTGGACATCGATAATTCTAATAACCGTTTCAATTCCAGTCCTGCTGCTTATGCCAACAATGTCACCAACATCCATGGAGCCGTGTATGACGGAACACTGGCGGCGGCCAACAGAAGTAAGATCTATGAAGGAGAAACACTGAGAAGAACGTCTACAGAGTCCAGTGCTCTGGTAGCAGACAAAAACTCTCCTTTTGTGATCGGTGCTACGCATATCGGAGACAGCAGACCGTTTGGGGGAATGATCGCAGAAGTGATCGTCTATAGAACAGCACTGAACGATGCTTCCAGAATAATTGTCAATAATTACCTTTCCGCAAAATATAACAGTCCGCTGGCAGCCAATGATTACTATGCCGGAGACAATCCTGCCAATGGAGATTATGACCGTGCGGTATCCGGTATCGGACGTGAGGCGAGTGGGAGTTCTGACAGCTTTGCATCTACCGTGTCAGGAGGATTGGCGATAACTGCACATGCCGGCCTGGAGGTAGGAGATTACCTGCTGGCAGGACATGCCTCTCCGCAAAACCTACAGATCAGCACTGATGTGGGAGGGATGACCGGAACGCATAATGCCCGCTGGCAGCGTATCTGGTATATGGATGTCACTAATACAGGTGCACCTGTATCGGCAGCGGTTGAATTTGATATAAGTGACGGAGATATTCCTTATGCAGTGATGGGAACGGTAGCAGATTATGTTTTGCTGTACCGTGCCGGTCAGAGCGGTAACTGGACGGAAATGGCGGTGGCTTCCTCTATTGTGGGAGACCGGGTGGTGTTTGACAACGTTGATATTGTCAACGATGGTTATTATACTATTGGCACCAAAAACTATCCTGACAGCCCTTTGCCTGTACAGCTTTTGAACTTTGCTGTTGAAATGCAATCAAGTCAGGCAATAGCTTCCTGGAATACGTTGTCAGAATCTGGCAATGCATATTTTACGGTTGAGAAAAGCCTGGACGGGATCAATTTTGAACCAGTGGGAACTATAAACGGGGCGGGTAACAGTGCTTCGCTTCTTTCCTATAGCATGACGGATCGTGTTCCGTATACCGGAAAATCGTATTACAGACTTAAACAAACGGATGTAGACGGTACGTTTAGCTACTCTTCTGTCCTGACCCTGAATAATGTGGAATCAGAGACTTCGCTGAGTGTATTCCCCAACCCTGTGTCTTCTTCCGACCCTGCGTTTTATATCAGCCTTTCCTCTGATGAGGAAGAAGTGCTGGTGGTAGTACGAGACATTCACGGAAGGGAGTTCTTTTCCAGGGTTATGGTCAATACAACAGGAAATGAACTGATCACCGTGAATCCTGATGAGCCGCTGGCAGCAGGAATGTACCTGGTTGTTGCTTCGTCCAGTCATCATATATACAGCCGCAAGTTTATTGTGCGATAACTCTTCTGAAGATTATTAAAAATACATTCATCGCCCTCGTTTCCAACGAGCCGACGCATGAGTGGTACGATTGTATCGTACTTAAAATTTTCTGAGGTATTTATGAAATTGCTACTGGAGTATTTGTATTCCTTGGCAAAATCAGGTCTGTGTATTGTCCTATCATAACTTTACCGTTTACTATAAAGTTGATGGCTGTGTTCAGGGGACAAGCCACAGATTCCGGGATATTCTGGCTTTTTAACATTTAGTGTACTATAAGCGGATAGTCATTTAAAAAAATTACCTGATATGTATTTGCGTAATCTAGTATGAATTGGGGTGTGGCTTCGTAGAGATAAGTGTTTGGTGAGGGCACCAAACGCGGGGAAGTAAAGCCAGTGCATTCAAAAATAAAGCCTCCCTGGAAAACCAGAGAGGCTAGTTTGTCAAACCCTCAACTTCACGATTCTTTCACGCTATTACTTTTTAAAATGCATATTGATTTGCGTCGATCAGCACCGCAGCGATTCTTCTGCGGGCATCCTTGGTATTGAAAGGAGCGGCTTTGGTGAATCTCTTCACTCCCATCAGCATCATTCGCTGCATGTCGCCGTCGGTCATTGCATTGACAGCATTCTTGCCGGCAATATTTACTTTGTCCAGCGCATCGTTCAGGTACACCCGTACCATATCGATCTGTACTTTGCAAGCCTCTTCACCTTTAAGTGAAATCAGTTTTTCTACTCTTAACAGGGCAGATTCTGCCATATAAGCATAGATACAGATGTCGGCCAGGTTCATAAGGATCTCCTGCTCGTGGGCCAGTTTATCCATGTATTTCTGAGCAGCAGCTCCTCCTGCCATCAAGACTACTTTCTTCATGTTGGCGATGGCTTTTTTCTCCGCTGCAAACAAAGCGGTGTCTTCTTCTCCGAATTCAGGAATACCGGTGAGCTCTTTCTGCACATTCATGACAGCACTCATCAGATCCAGTTCACCCTTCATGGCACGCTTGAACAACATGTCCATCGTAAGCATCCGGTTGATCTCGTTCGTACCTTCGAAGATCCGGTTGATGCGGGAATCACGGTAAGCTCTGTCCATCGGATAATCGGCAGAGAATCCGTAACCTCCTAATACCTGTACTCCTTCGTCTACTACGTAATCCAGTACTTCCGATCCTGCCACTTTCAGGATAGCACATTCGATCGCAAAGTCAGAGGCGGCTGCCAGCAATGCTTCTTCATAATTTTTCCCTTCTGCAGCATACATTTCTTCGGCATGCTGAATGTTGGCTCCTGCTCTGTACATGGCAGATTCGCAGACATAGATCAGCGTAGCCTGTTCTGCCAGCTTGTGCTGGATCGCTCCAAAGTTTGCGATCGGTTGTTTAAACTGGTTTCGCTCTTTCGCGTATTGGATAGAAAGTGTGGACGTGCGTTTGGCGGCACCCAGTGCAGCAGCAGCAAGTTTGATACGGCCTATGTTCAGGATGTTGAATGCAATGAGGTGCCCTTTCCCGATCTGTCCCAGGAGATTCTCTACCGGTACTTTGCAATCGTTCAGGAATACCTGGCGGGTAGAAGAACCCTTGATTCCCATCTTATGCTCTTCGTTGCCGAGGGTGAGTCCTTCGCCTTTTTCAACAATGAATCCGGTGAATTTATCGCCGTCTACCTGTGCAAACACAATGAATACATCCGCAAAACCTGCGTTGGTGATCCACATCTTCTGTCCGTTCAGGATATAATGTTTTCCGTCTGGCGACAAGACAGCTTTGGTTTTGGCCGCAAGAGCGTCCGAACCTGAGCCCGGCTCCGTCAGACAGTAGCTGGCTTTCAGTTCGCCCAGGGCAAGCTTAGGCAGGTATTTTTCTTTCTGTGCATCGGTTCCGAAATATAAGATCGGCAGCATCCCGATCCCTGTATGGGCTGCGAGCGCTACGGCAAAAGAATGTCCGGCTCCTACGGTTTCGGTGATCAGCAGTGAAGTATTAAAATCTTTTCCGAAGCCATTATATTTTTCAGGAATAGAAGCCCCCAGCAATCCCAGTTCTCCTGCTTTATCCAGAAGCTTCTGCATCAGGCCTTCTTCCTGTTGGTCAATTCTGTCTAATATAGGCAAGACCTCGTGTGCGATGAAATCACGGGTCATATCGCGCATCATACGTTGTTCCTCGTTGAACTCTTCCGGGATGAAGATGTCAGCGGAGTCGGTTGCTTTCAGAAGGAACTGACCTCCTTTGGTTTTTTGGGTTACGGTAGTCATGTCTGTAAAAGTAAAATTGTTATGTATACATACGATTTTTTGCCTTAAAAAGTTTAGAAATTCATAATTATTTCTTTAAATACTACAATTAAAGGGCGCAAAATATTCTCTTTGTTCTATAAGCTCCTGATCTTTCCAGTACAACTTTCAGTAAGGTAACGTATAATGAAACATTTAAAAGAGTTGAAAAGATCATAAACAGGGTAATCTTTTTTTCAGGTGTTTAACTATAATTGTAGAATCCGGTTGTATAATAAAAACGAGGTGGTTTTAAACCTTTGAAAAACCAAAATTCCTGAAATAAAATAACCCGCAAGGAATTTTTTCCTTGCGGGAATTAGATGTAAGTATAACCGTTTTGTTTAGTTCAACATTTCAAAAATTCCTGCGGCACCTTGTCCGGTTCCTACGCACATAGTGACCATGCCATATTTCTTGTTGCGGCGTTTTAGTTCGTTGAAGATCTGTACGCTTAGTTTTCCTCCGGTACAGCCCAGAGGATGGCCCAGGGCGATGGCCCCGCCGTTTACGTTGATCTTTGACTGATCAAGGTTCAGGGTCCTGATCACGGCGAGAGATTGAGCGGCAAAAGCTTCGTTCAGTTCGATAAGATCTATATCTTCTTGTTTCATGTTGGCCAGCTTCAACGCCTTTGGGATCGCCTCTACAGGACCTATTCCCATGATACGTGGCTCTACGCCTGCTACGGCATAAGATACCAGACGGGCGATGGGTTTCAGATTGAGTTCTTTTACCATCTTTTCAGACATCAGCATTACAAAGGCGGCTCCGTCGGATGTTTGCGATGAATTTCCGGCAGTGACACTTCCACCGTTGGCAAATACCGGTTTCAACCGGGCGAGTGCTTCAATAGAAGTGTCGGCTCTTGGGCCCTCATCGTTTTCTACCACGTACTCCCGGGTTTTCTTTTTCTCGTTTCCGTCCAGGTATGTTTCTTTGACCGTAATCGGAACAATATCGTCTTTGAACAATCCTCCCTGCTGTGCCTTGATGGCTTTTTGATGGGATTCGTAGGAAAATATATCCTGGTCTTCCCGGGAGATCTTGTATTCGTTGGCTACTGCTTCGGCCGTAAGACCCATTCCCCAGTAATAATCGGCATGTGATTTTACCAGGTCATAGCCCGGCACGACCTTCCAGCCTCCGAAAGGGATTGGGCTCATTGTTTCCGCTCCTCCTGCAATGATGCAATCGGCGGCCCCCATTCTGATCTTTGCGTCGGCAATGGCAATTGTTTCCAGTCCTGAGGAGCAATAGCGGTTTACAGTCATTCCCGGTACTTTTACCGTGTTCAATCCCATAAGCGAGACCATCCGGCCCAGGTTAAGGCCTTGCTCTGCTTCGGGTGTTGCATTTCCTACTATTACATCGTCAATCCTGTCTTTATCCAGGTTCGGAAGGGTAGACATTAAATGTTTGATAACGTCTGCAGCTAGTTCATCCGGACGAGTAAATCTGAATACGCCTCTGGGAGCTTTTCCCACGGCACTTCTATATCCTGCTACAATATATACTTCCATGATCTTAATTTCTTAATGGTTTACCACTATTTAAAATACTTTGAATTCTTTCTAATGTTTTCTTTTCACCGCAAAGGGAAACGAATGCTTCTCTCTCCAGATCCAGCAGGTACTGTTCGGATACCAGGGAAGGAGCGGAGAGGTCTCCTCCGCACATTACATATGCAAGCTTTTGTGAAATTTTCACATCGTGTTCGGAGATGTATTTCCCGGAAAGCATGGTATGGGCGCCGGCATAAAACATTCCCAGAGCGGATTTCCCCAGTACTTTAATGTCTTTCCTTGGCTTCGGTTGTGTATAGCCTTGCTCTGCAAGCGTTAGTGCTTCCGCCTTTGCCTGTGCGATCTGACGGTCTCTGTTGAGTACGATCACATCGCTGTTGCGAAGGATGTTCATTTGTTTTGCCTCGTGTGCAGAGGTTGCCACCTTGGCCGTGGCAATATTCATATAGGAGTTTCGAAGATTGTTGAGCTGGATATCGCCTTCTTCGAAAGAGTCCGACGTACGTACAGTAAACTCTTTGCTTCCTCCTCCTGCCGGGATCAATCCTACTCCAAACTCTACCAGGCCGATATAGGTTTCTGCATGTGCCACCACTTTGTCGGCGTGTAGGGTGATTTCACAGCCTCCTCCGAGTGCCAGTGCATGAGGAGCTACTACTACCGGAATACCCGAGTAGCGTACACGCATCATCGTGTTCTGGAAGCTTCTTACCATGAAGTCGATTTCATCCCATTCCTGTTCGATGGCATACATGAAAACCAGCGCAAGGTTTGCTCCTGCGGAGAAATTCTCTCCCTGGTTGGCAATGACAAGCCCCTGGAAATCTTTTTCTGCAATCGTGATCGCTTTGTTAATCCCTTCAATCACTTCTCCTCCCAGCGTATTCATTTTGGTATGGAATTCAAGGTTTAGAATACCGTCTCCAAGATCAAATAAGGTTGTGCCGGAATTTTCCCATACAATTTTATTTTCACGAAGGTTATCAAGAATGATAAAGCTTTCCGTACCCGGAATTACTTTATAGGTTTTGCCTGGGATATCATAATACTTGCGGATACCGTTTTCTACCTTGTAGAATGATTTGTGTCCTGCTGCAAGCATATCATATACCCACTGGGCCGGTTTCTGCCCGGCCTCTTCCATCTTTTTGACCGTTTTTTCAACCCCGACAGCGTCCCAGGTTTCGAAAGGACCCAGCGCCCAGCCGAATCCTGCGCTCATGGCGGCATCGATGCGGTATAGTTCATCGGAAATCTCCGGGATACGGTTGGAAACGTATTTGAAAAGACCGAAGAACGTTTTTCTGTAAAACTCTCCTGCTTTGTCCTGTCCGGATAGCAATACTTTGAAACGGTCTTTCAGATTGTCGATCGTTTTGGTTTGCTCAAGGGTAGCGAATTTTGCTTTTGCCTGAGGTCCGTATTCCAGGGTTTTCAGGTTGAGCGAAAGGATCTCCGACTTACCGCCTTCTCCGGCTACTTTTTTATAAAAGCCTTGTTTGGTCTTGTCGCCATACCATTTCTTCTCATCCATTTTGACGAGAAGCTCAGGAAGTTTGAACATATCCTTGGCTTCGTCGTGGGGAAGTCCGGCATACAGATTATTGGCTACTTTGATAAGTGTGTCCAGCCCCACTACGTCACCGGTGCGGAACGTAGCGGATTTAGGTCTTCCGATCACCGGACCGGTAAGTTTATCGACTTCTTCTACGGTGAGCCCTAATTCGAGGGTGGTGTACAGCGTTTCCATGATGCCATAGATCCCTACTCTGTTGGCGATAAAGGCCGGGGTGTCTTTACAAAGTACAGGTGTTTTCCCTAAGATCAGATCGGCATAATGGGATAAAAAATTGATCACGTCCGGATCGGTTTTCGGAGTCGGAATGATCTCAAACAATTTCAGGTATCGCGGAGGATTGAAGAAGTGAGTCCCACAGAAATGTTTCTGAAAATCTTCGCTTCTTCCTTCGATCATCAGGTGGATCGGGATTCCGGAGGTATTGGAAGTGATCAGAGTACCGGGCTTTCTGAATTTTTCCACTTTTTCAAAAAGGGATTTTTTGATCTCCAGGTTTTCGACTACTACTTCCATAACCCAGTCGTACTGGGCAATATCTTTCAGATTGTCATCAAAATTTCCGGTAGTAATCCTGGTTACAAATGCTTTGTCGTATAGCGGAGCCGGGTTTGATTTAAGTGCTCCCTGCAAAGCATCGTTGACGATTCTGTTTCGAACAGGTGCATGTTCCAGCGTAAGGCCTTTTGCTTTTTCTGCGTCGTTTGGTTCCTTGGGGACAATGTCGAGCAGCAATACCTCTGCACCAATGTTGGCGAAGTGGCAGGCAATACGGGAACCCATCACTCCTGAACCCAGTATCGCTACTTTTTTGATTAATCGTTTCATCTATAAAAAAAGTTAATGGTTATTCAAATTATTATTGTCTGAGGTTTTTGAAAATTGATTTTAAAACCTCAGGTATTGTTTAAGAATATATTTTTTTCTCTGCTATGATATTATTGATTTTTTCTATCACTTCATTAAAAACTTCCAATTTATTTTCCGGTATTTCTTCTTTGATCGCATCGTTGAACCGGCGTACTACTTTTTTAGCGACTTCTTTGGCTTCTTTTCCTTTTTCCGTAAGGTATACTTTTACCATACGTTTATCTTTTGCGTCCTGTTTGCGATAGATCAATTCGTTTTCTTCCAGGTTTTTCAGGATTCTGGAGAGCCCGTGTGCTTCCATTCCAAGCATAGGAGCGATTTTGGTAGCAGGAACCCCCTCCTGTTTGTCGATGTTAAGCAATACAAATCCTACGGAGGTGGTCACTCCGAATTTGGAGCCCTGTTCGTTGTAAAGCCTTGCAATGGCATGCCAGGCAAATTTGATATTGGAACATACAGTAGGTTTTCTCTTGTGCATAATTTTCGTTCTCCTTCCTATAGGAATAGTACGAAAAAAAGAAAAAATTGTTATGCGCGCATAGTATTTTTATTAATAAGCCTTTTTCCGGAGGTTGATATAGTCTATAACCTTTTGGTCTTCAATTGGATGTGTTGAGTTTATAAAAATACGTGCATAACGGGTTGATTTTTCGCTGTTGATGCTTAAAAGTGCGAGGTAAGCCTCTCCCCGGATCTCGGGGTTTTCCTTCCGGTTGTCAAGGATCTCGTTAAGCAGTTCTGAAGAAGCATCGTGTTTGATCACTCCTGTTCCTGCGATGGCATCTTTGCGATGCGGGGAGCGGCGGTTCCGGATATCCTCTTCCAGGTATTTTCCTATCCTTGGTCCCGCACTTTTAATCGGCTCCAGAATAAAGTCGTCCGGTACTTTCTGGTTTTTAAAAATGAGGTAATAGTTAAAGACCATTTCCTCCCGGAAGAAAGCAGTTCCTCCGAGGAAAATAAGTACTGCAAGGGTCATCACGATTATTCCTAATGTTTTCCGGTAGTAGTATGCGAAATAAATTCCCAGTAAAAAAACATTGATGCTGTTGGCATAAATGAAATACTGAGTGCGCATGAGATCCAGGCAGGCAGCGGAGACCACCCAGGCCTTGTCAGGATCTGTTTTTCCCCAAAGGTAATTTCCTTCACTGGTAAGGATCTTACAGAGAATAAAGATGGCCAGGTTTACGATGACCAGAAGTGAGATGAGTAATATGTTTTTAGAGAGGTTTTTCACTTGACAGATTACCGGGCTTTCACTTTTACTTTAAGAATTTTTCCTGCCACAATGATGGAGGATTGCAGGCGGTTTAAGGTGATGATAGAGTTTTGGCTCACGTGGTATTTCTGAGCGATCGAACTGATCGTTTCCCCTGGTTTTATCCGGTGGTAAATGATCATATAACCGTCGGGTGTTGTAGTAGTGTTGCTGCTTCCCGAAGGTTTGGGCGTGGAGGTAGCGGCCGGTTCGGGAGGCAGGCTCAGTTCTTCTTTTCTGGCTTTTGCCTTCAGGCTATCCACCGAAAAGACGAGTGATTCCGGTTTGGGGGAGGCTTGCAGAAGCTGAAGGGTATTCAGGAACGCTTCCGTAAGCAGGGTTCCTTTTAATTTATAACCGGAAGGAGATAAATGGATCATGTCGGGAAGAGCCAATTGTTTGGGTTGCCAGATCGACATACTGCGGGGACCTCCGGATACCCAGTACCAGTCGTAGAAAGCGCAGTTTTCATCTTTTGCGATCTTGTAGATCAGGTCGGAAAATTCTTCGGCAGAACGTATGTTTTTTCCCCGCCGGTACATATCCTGAGGAGTGGTAAGCAGGATGCTGGCTTTCGGCGCGGAAGCACGGACCTTGGCAATGACACCCTTGATCTGGGATTCCATGTTCTCCGGTACTTTGTCCGTATATAAAATATCGTTGGTCCCGAAATCAATGATCACGAGGTCTGCATTGAGTGAAGGGAAATGATCCTGGAAGAGGACTTCGCGGAGGACAGATCCGTACATTGCTCCGCCTATTCCCAGGCAGTGTAGCATAAGCCCGTTTTTTTCGTTCGTTTCCAGGCTGAGACCATATAGTTCAAACTCCGTTTCATGAGCGTGGTGTTTCAGCATCTGGAAGGTGATGGCGTTGCTTCCTCCCTCAGGCAGGTCGATTTCGATGTAAGGGATGTTTTTGGAGAAGCTGTCTACCAATACCACCGTACGCCGTTCACCTGAACGTACTACCAGGTCAAAACTACTGTCGGTTTTTTTACAGAAGATCCGGAGTTTTTTATTTCGCTCCAGTGCATCGGTTTTGAAGGTGATGGTAAAACTTGCATTCGGATCTGTTGTACGGCAGGTAGCACCGGAAGCTCCCAACGGAAGTTTCGGATACTGCTCAAGACTCCGGGAGCATTGCCATACACCTGTGTAGGTTGATTTAAGATCGTTGGCAGAGTAAGTTTTGGCCATGGAGAAAGGGAAGACCATTCCCCGGCCGGCATAGCCTTTTACACTTTGG
>CAYTGJ010000015.1:36187-48336 GCA_964437245.1 uncultured Chitinophagaceae bacterium | reverse complement strand
ATCAACCGGTAGTTTTCCGGTGTACTTTGCATAGCTCTGGCATCCTTTGTCCAGTACCTGACCCCCCTGCAATCCCAGAATGTAAGATAAGGCATATACTCACATAACTCCTCGCGGAGACGCATCACTTCCTCTGCAATCTTTTTATCAATGATGACGCCCTGAGCATATTTTCCAAAAAATATACCGTCCTCAATCCACATCTCAATAGACTCCGTCTTCAAATATTTTTGTCTGCTTTCAACCATTCTCACGTTCTCAGATTCTGTAAAAATTTTATTATTGAATTGATTTACGTCTTTTTATTCAACTTTGATTCAAGAAGAATATTATATTTTTTTAAAGATTCAGTGTACTCTTTCAGAATGTTAATCTCTTCTTCTTTCTCCTGGAGCAGGGAGATCAGTTTCATTTCGTTTTCCATCAAGGCAGTATTCTCGGCCATCAGATCATTGTATACCTGATTTTGGGAAATGATCACCTCTTTGTTCTTTACGTCTTTCCCCAGAATAAGATAATCCAGAGAGACCTTAAAATGGGAGGCTATTTTTATCAACGATTCAATAGGCGGTAACCTTTTTCCTGCTTCATAATTGGCCACGTTACTTCTGTCCACATCAAGCAGTCCGGAGATTTCTTCCTGTGTCAATTTTTCATTTTTTCTTAATTTCTTAAGAACCTCTCCAAATTTAATATGACCTGAACCCATCAATAAAAATTATGAAGAAAATTAACCAAAATACCTGAATTATAAAGCATTTATTCAGCATCCTTCTTTTTTCCCCGGTGCGGTTTTGTTTACAATTTAAAAATATAGACAAATATATTGTTTCTTTAAGAAATAATTTACAAATTGCTTTACTTTTGTTTCATAAAGAAACAAATAAAGCTTTGTTTCTTTCCTCCAGCATCTTTTTATCATGTTATAAAACAATGTAAATCAATAGGGAAAAACATTTATCGATCGTCTCTCAACTAGCAACGCAGCTGCATCCATTATTTTTAATGCAGCTGCTTTTATTTTTAGGAGAGAGAGATCCCAAAACCCTTTTTTACAAAAATGCTGAAGCCGGGCAAGTCCTAATTATCAATTGCATCCAATCTCCAAAAAACTGAATTTATCGTAGTTTTTTACAGTTTTCGCAATTTATGGGGTAAAATTTCTGGCTATCCATTATAAAAAATATTATATTTTGGATAAAAGAGTTTAAAATATAATTGATATGTCGATAAAAGTAGCCATCAGGCACCAAATGTTGTATGAATACGATCGTCCTGTAAATTTATCGCCACATGTATTTCGCCTCCGTCCGGCTCCCCACTGCCGTACACCAATCTTATCCTATTCTTTGAAAATCGAGCCGGAAAACAAATTTGTCAACTGGCAGCAGGATCCGTTCGGAAATATCCTCGCCCGTGTGGTATTCCCGGAAAAAACTACGGTTCTGAAATTCGAAGTAGAATTGATCGCTGAAATGATCGTGATCAATCCTTTTGATTTTTTCGTGGAAAGCTATGCTGAAAATTTTCCGTTCATCTATACGCACCATCTGAAAAAAGAGTTAGCTCCCTACTTTGAAACAACAGAAGAAGGGCCGCTACTGCGCCAATGGCTCAACAAGATCGATCTTTCTCAGAAAACACCGATCAATGATTTCCTCGTTTCGCTCAATCAGCAAATATGGAACTATGTAAACTATACCGTACGTTTCGAACCCGGTGTACAAGCTTGCGAAGAAACCCTCAGCCTGAAAAGCGGCTCCTGCCGCGACTCTGCCTGGCTCCTGGTACAGATGCTGCGGCATCTTGGTCTTGCAGCACGATTTGTATCCGGCTATCTCATACAGCTCAAAGCCGATCAGAAAGCGCTCGACGGCCCATCCGGACCGGAAGCTGATTTTACAGACCTCCATGCCTGGGCCGAAGTATACATCCCCGGTGCCGGGTGGATAGGACTGGATGCTACCTCCGGACTTTTTGCCGGAGAAGGACATATTCCTCTCTGCTGCACACCGGATCCTATCAGTGCCGCCCCTGTCACCGGGATGACCGATATCTGCGAAAGCACATTCAGCTACAAAAATGAAGTATCCCGCATACACGAAGATCCACGGGTCACCAAGCCCTATACCGAAGAGCAGTGGAGCTCGATCGTAGCACTGGGGAATAAGATCGAGGAAGAGTTTATAGAAGGCGACATGCGCCTGACTATGGGAGGTGAACCAACTTTCGTTTCCGTAGACGACATGGAAGCCAAAGAATGGAATACGGCTGCTGATGGCCCGCAAAAAAGGGCACTGAGTACAGAGCTGATCCAAAAACTAAAAAATGAATTCGGTCCAGGCGGACTCATACACCTGGGCCAGGGGAAATGGTATCCCGGAGAACCGCTGCCCCGCTGGCAATACGCTGCTATCTGGCGCAAAGACGGTATCCCGGTATGGAAAAACGCTGCACTACTGGACATCGGAGAGCATAAATCCTCTTACACCATCGACGATGTCCAAAGACTGGCAGAAGAACTTACCTGTTATTTAAACATTCCGCAGGAACATATCCACCCGGCGCTGGAAGATGCTTTTTATTTTCTCTGGGAAGAAGGAAAAGTTCCTGTCAACGTAGATCCTTATTCCGCTAATCTGAACGATCCCCTGGAACGGAAAAAACTGGCAGAGATCCTTCAGAACGGAATGGGAAGCCCTGTAGGATTTGTGGTTCCGCTCGAATGGAACCACTGGGAAAACCGATGGCTCTCCAGCAAATGGGAATTCCGCAACGGCCGCCTGCTGCTGCTGCCCGGCAATTCTCCTATGGGGCTGCGTCTCCCTCTTAAATCACTTCCGGAAATCAGCACCGCCAGAATCCAGAAACAACTGGAACGAAGTCCGTTTGAAGAACTGGTGGAGCTGGAAGACTATCATGAAAAAGTAAAGAAAAGATATTCCTCTTCTTCTCAACCGGGTGCGCTGCCCAAAGAATATACACATCCTGCCGTACTGGTAGAAGAGGAAGAAGAGCCCAAAGCAGGACACAAGAAGCCTGAGAAAAAAGAAAAGAAAGAAGAAGAAAAAGAACCTCTCTTCGAAGTTTTTGTCGTAAAGACCGCTGTATGCCTGGAATTAAGAGATGGAAAGATCTACCTCTTCATGCCGCCTCAGAAATACCTGGAACACTACATGGATTTGCTGGCCTGTATAGAATCTGCCGCAGAAAAGTTAAACCTTAAGATCATCATTGAAGGCTACGAACCTCCTTTTGATAAACGTACCACCAAACTCGCCGTCACTCCGGATCCGGGTGTGGTAGAAGTGAATATTCATCCCGCTCGATCCTGGCAGGAATTATTGAACAACTATGACATTCTTTTTGAACAGGCCCGCCTGAGCAGGCTGGGAACCGAAAAGTTCATGCTGGACGGAAAACATACCGGGACCGGAGGAGGAAATCACATTACGATCGGAGGTGTCACACCTTCCGACAGCCCGATCCTGCGCCGGCCGGACATGCTGAGAAGTCTGATCACTTACTGGCAGCAGCACCCCGGACTGTCGTACCTGTTTTCCACCCAGTTTGTAGGCCCTACCAGCCAGGCTCCGAGAGTGGATGAAGGCCGGCAGGAAATCCTCTACGAACTGGAGATCGCCTTCAGCCAGATTCCGGAAGGAAGAGAGGTCCCATTTTGGGTGGTAGACCGTATTTTCAGAAACCTTCTGATCGATATTACAGGAAATACACACCGGGCAGAATTCTGTATTGATAAACTATATTCGCCGGACAGCTCTTCCGGCCGGCTGGGGATACTGGAATTCAGAGGGTTTGACATGCCTCCGAACAAACAAATGTGTATTGTACAACTTTTGTTGATCCGCAGTCTGCTGGCCTGGTTCTGGAAGAAACCTTATAAAGGAAAACTCGTAAGATGGGGGACCGAGTTGTATGACAAGTACATGCTTCCGCATTATGTGGAAGAGGATATGAAAAATATTGTGGAAGATCTGAAAGAAGCTGGCTATCCGTTTGATCTGGCATGGCTGGATCCTTTCTTTGAATTTCGCTTCCCGCTCTACGGGAAGATCAAAGTACAGGAAATGGAGCTGAGCCTTCGTATGGGAATTGAGCCGTGGCACGTGCTGGGAGAAGAAAGTTCCAATTCGGGAACTGCCCGGTTTGTGGATTCTTCTGTAGAAAGAGTAGAAGTAAAAGTGAAAAATTTCAATTACGACCGGTATATGATTACCTGCAACGGTGCTCCGGTGCCGCTGAAACAAACTCCGGTCAAAGGAGAATATGTAGCCGGCATACGCTACCGGGCCTGGAGTCCGCCATCAGCCCTGCACCCGATGCTGGGGACGGATGTACCACTGGTATTCGATGTAGTAGATACCTGGAATCACCGTTCTCTTGGAGGCTGTACTTATTTTGTATCTCATCCGGGAGGAAGAAGTTACGACAGTTTCCCGGTCAACTCCTACGAAGCAGAAGGAAGACGCATCAGTCGCTTCTGGAATCACGGACATACACAGGGGACGTTCACTCCGACAGAAACTTATACTGCTGTAGGAAGGTATATAGAAGAAAACAATGTGCCAAAGCAATTCGATCCGCCTCCATTGAAAATAAATCCCGAATATCCCAATACCCTTGATATGAGGAAATATTAGAGCCATCAGAAGTCATGAGTCATAATTTTAAAAATACTGAACTAAATAAAGAAGCATTGCATTACTTCTCCGATAAAAGCCTGCAGGACGAGTGCTATCGAAAGAATGATGAGGTACGGGAGCACTGGAAAAGGCTGATGAGCAATGTAGACAGCCTCGGTACCGAAGAATTAAAAAACAGGCATCAGGAACTTCTGAAATTACTCCAGGAAAACGGGGTTACCTACAACGTATACGGAGACCCCAACGGTATGAACCGCCCATGGCTGCTGGATTCCATGCCGCTGATCATTTCCTCTCCTGAGTGGGCTTTTATAGAAAAGGGATTGCAGCAAAGAGCCTATGTACTGGACAAGATGCTCGAAGATCTCTACGGAGAAAGAACCCTGCTCAAAAAAGGGATTATCCCTCCGGAACTGATCTATGGTCACTCAGGGTTTCTTCGTCCTTGCAGCAACATCAAACTACCCGGCACCAACAAACTTATTTTATACGCCGCAGATCTTTCCCGGGGTCCTGACGGAAAAGTATGGGTCCTGAAAGACCGGACCCAGGCGCCTTCCGGAATGGGCTATGCCCTTGAAAACAGGCGTACGCTCAACCGGGTGCTCCCGGAATTGTTCATGAACCACCAGGTATCAAAACTTGGTTTCTTTTTTAATACACTCATGCATTCCCTGCAGCAGATCTCCCCGCAGGGAAAAGAACAGCCCAGGATCGTGCTGTTTACCCCAGGACCGAGCAATGAAACATATTTCGAGCATGCATTCCTCGCTTCCTACCTGGGTCTTACGCTTACACAGGGCGATGACCTTCTGGTTCGCGATGGTTTTGTATGGATCAAAACAGTAGAAGGGCTTGACAAAGTCGATATCATTATCCGGCGGGTAGACGATACCTATTGCGATCCTCTGGAGCTGAGAGAGGATTCACAATTAGGAATTCCGGGGTTACTTGAAGTGATCCGGAAAGGCAATGTCTCCATCGCCAATCCTATAGGAAGCGGCATTCTGGAAAACACAGGCTTCATGGCCTTCATGCACAACATCATGCGTTACTTTCTGAACGAGGATCCTATTCTCTCGATGGTAGCTACCTGGTGGTGCGGCCAGAAAAAGGAAATGGATTTTGTGATCCAGAACATCGACAAGCTCGTGATCAAAAGGACCGACCGTCTGATCGGATCAGATACGGTGATCGGCAACCAACTTTCCAAAGCACAGAAAGAAGAATTGATCCGGCGGATAAAAGCACAACCTTATCTGTACGTAGGACAAGAAGAAGTAGGTTTTTCCACCTCCCCTGTCTTTACCAACGGGAAGCTGGAACCACGGCTGTCCGTACTCCGGACTTACATGGTCGCTTCCAAAGGCAGCTACGAGATCATGCCCGGCGGCCTTACACGATGCTCTCCGGAAAAAGGGAGTTTTCTGGTATCCAACCAGGATGGAGGAATCTCCAAAGACACCTGGATCGAAGGAGTGGAAAGCCATTCCGAACACGACGGCTTACAAGCCTATTCTCATCACTTCAAAAGGAAAAACGTACTGCCAAGCCAGGCAGCCGAAAATCTTTTCTGGGTAGGACGCTATTCCCAAAGAGTATTAAGGCACTCCCGTTTTATACGGATTGTGCTGCGCAACCTGAGTCAGACAGGCTATGCCAATACAGGCGCTGACTCCGGCACCAATAAGCTGCTGCTTCAGGCAGTGACTCATCTTACTGCCAGCTATCCTGGCTTCCTGGAAGAAGACGATGAGAATCCACTTTCCGAACCGCTGGTAGAACTGCATCAGCTCTTATGCAATCCTTCCAAACCGGGAAGTATTCTGTTCTCACTCAACAGTCTTCTGAAAGCCATGTACGCCGTCCGTAACAGATGGTCGCTGGACAACTGGCGTGTGATAGATGAGATAGAGAACATCAAGAAAAAACTATGTCTGCTTGAACCGGATGAAATCCGGCAAGTATTTTCCCTTCTCGATCAGTTGAATGTAGGTCTTCTCTCTTTTGCAGGAATGAACAGGGAAAGTATGTACAGGGAAGAAGGATGGACACTTTACCGAATAGGAAAAATCATTGAAAACATTTCGCTGGAATTGTCTCAGTACAGATCCCTGCTGGCACATCAGTATGAAGAAAATTTTCAGTTCAAAATACTCGAAGCCTTGCTCGTAAGCAATCAGAACCTGACCAATTATCGTTCTGTGTACCGTACATTCTTCGACCTTGCTCCTGTGCTGGATCTTCTTTTCTTCAACAGGCAAAACCCCTCTTCGTTATTGCATCAGTTGGAAGAACTGGTAGAACTTTCCAAAAAACTTCCCAGGAAAGAAGACCATCAGGTCGACTCAGAAATAGCCGATCTGATCTTTGAGTCTTACAGTCTTGTACGGCTAACTCCGATCGACCGGTTGCTGGAAACAGAAGAAAATACCATGTACCGCATCAACCTGGATCATTTCTGTGAAAAGCTGAATGGGCTTATCTTCTCCGTGTCTTCCAAGCTGAACGCGGCTTATTTTAGTCATACGATTTATCAATACCAGGGTTCCAAAGGAGGATTTCAGTTTGAAGTATAAACCTGTTTTTCTTAAAGAGTCCATTTTTATATTATGAAATACAAAATAACCCATACTACCCAATACCTGTACCAGGAGCCTGTGAACCTGTGTCACAACAGACTCTGCCTTACTCCGGCAGAAAGAGACAACCAACAATGTATTTCTTCCAGCATTAAAGTCACGCCTCACCCGGACGAAATATCCATACGAAAAGATTTTTTCGGGAACAATATCATGTTCTTTTCGATTCATAAAGATCATTCGGTACTGGAGATCCTTTCGGAAAGCGTGGTAGAGATGAAAGAAATACTTGTGCAGGAAACTTCCGCTCTCTCTACCCTTTCATGGGAAGACGTACGGACCACTTTTTCAACCTCCTCCGAACTGGCAGAAGAGATCATTCAATACACCTTACCGTCTCCTTTTATTCCGTACAGTACGATCATTAAAGAATTTTCAGAAGACTGTTTCTCCCCCGGAGCAACTCTTTGGGAGGTATGCAATGCTTTGATGCAAAAAATCCATTCCACGATCAAATTTACACCTGGCTTCACTACGATCAACACACCGGTAGAAACGGTGGTTAAAGCAAAAAAAGGAGTATGCCAGGACATTGCTCATCTGATGATCGCCTGTCTCCGGAACAAAGGACTTCCGGCACGATACGTCAGTGGTTATATCGAGACACTGCCTCCTCCCGGCAAAGAAAAGCTTATCGGTACAGATGCTTCCCATGCCTGGGTATCGGTCTATTTTCCTGAAACCGGATGGATAGAATTTGATCCTACCAACAATCTGCTCCCTTCCTGGCAGCACATCGTGATCGGATATGGACGGGACTATCAGGACATCGCCCCAATCAAAGGAATTGTATTCAGCTCAGGGGAACAGAAACTGAATGTACAGGTAGACGTACAAAGGCTGGCATGATCACTGCCTGACTCAGAAATCCAGCTCTTTTTTTAGCAGGGCATACCCGCTTTTACTGACCGGCAATACCGTCCCATTGATCAGCACGACCCGGTAAGCATCTTTTTCATAAGGATCGATGCTGGCGATCTTGTGAAGATTAACAATATAGGAACGATGTATCCTAACAAAAACTTTACTATCCAAAGCACTTTCATAATGCTTCATGGTCTGTTGCTTCAGATACTTCCCGGATTCGACATACAACATCACATAATCATCCTGAGCTTCCAGGTACCATAACGTATCAACAGGGATGACCTGTATCCTGGAAGCTGTTTTCACCACGATACGCTCTGTTTTTTCTAATGCGGAAACACTAGCGGCAATATCCTTCAGCTTTCCCGGCTGATGTTCCTGATGAGCTACTTTTGCTTGTACTCTTTCCAGAGCATCTGAAAAACGGCTGCGGGAAAAAGGTTTCAGCAGATAATCCACTGCATTTAATTCAAAGGCCTTGATCGCATACTCATTATAAGCGGTAGTGAATATCACGAGAGGAGGATCTTCTATAATTTCCAATAGCTCAAATCCTGTCAGCTTCGGCATCTGCACATCCAGAAAAATAAGGTCGGGCTTGAGCTCCTGGATTTTTTTAAGCCCGTCAAAACCATCGCTGCACTCTGCGAGCAATTCGATCGAAGGATGATCCGAAAGATAGTTCCTGATCAGCTCCCTCGCCAGTTTTTCATCGTCTATAAGGATTGCTTTAATAATCGTAATCAGTTTTGTGGTATATATAAATCAACTTCATATACAGCATCTCTTATAGCCGTATTCATGAGATCTTTCCTCCCATACAACAAATGTAATCTTTCCTGCACATTCCGGAGTCCGATTCCTTTTCTTCTTTTTGAAACGACTTCTGTTTCAAAATTATTCGAAATACAGATATGAAGAACATGATCCCTCAGAGAGCAGTTCATATGAATGATCACAGGAGCCTGGCTTTCATAAACGCCGTGTTTGATCGCATTTTCCAGCAACGGTTGCAGAAGCATAGCAGGGACAAGCGCTTGTCCACAACTTTCTTCTATCTCTTTTTCAAAAATAAGTTTTTCTCCGAAACGGACCTTTTCTATCTCCAGATACAACAAACTGTTTTCCAGTTCCTGCTCAAAAGCGATCAGGGTATCTTTATGATGCTCCAGGGCATATCGCAGGTAGGAAGACAACCTGATCAGCATGTCTTGTGCCATCGCCGGGCTGGACAAGGTAAGTGCACTGATCGAATTCAGACTGTTAAAAATAAAATGCGGATTTAACTGAGATCGTAGCAGGGAAAGTTCTGTTTCCTTTACCAGCGCACGAAGATCCGCCTCTCTGGTGAGCTTCTCACGAAATGAAGAGTAATATATGAATAGATAATATACCAGGATGATGATAAAATAATAAAGGAATCCGCTGATCACACGGGCGGGAAAGGCTTCCATGACAAACGTCTTATAGGTAATATTTCCTCCATCCAGCAGATTCATGAGATAGTTTCCCGCAATCAGCCAGAGTACTACAAATATGGCGGCTGCGATCACATGTGCCAGGATCAGGACCAGAGGCCTTCTTCTTTCAATGTTCAGAAAGCGGACTGCGTACCAGAAATCGATCGCAACTCCAGCATACAAGGCATTATAGACAAGACTGTCCGCAAGCGCAAGTACAACCGGGATATTATAATGTTTGTACAAAATACCTCCATGTACCACCACGATCGCCAGCCAGGTAAGTAAATAGAAACGAAGGTTTTTCAAAAACGGATGTTTCATAAACCTTTTCCTGTCGTTTTTTTATGCTCTTTTTATTTCCAATCCTCCCATCACTACGTTGCCCCGGATGATCAGTTCTGCCGCAGGATCTATATAACGGTCTTTACGATCGTTGACTTCATCTTCGATTCCTCCCATGATGGGAACTGCTTCGGAAATAACATTCCATTCCCGGGGTACTGTAAGCTCCACACCTCCAAATACAATATTGACATCAATAATATTCTTTTCTCTGGAAAGTGTACAGTTCGTGAGATCCATTTCCAATCCCCCGCAGGTCACACTGATATGCCCTCCTTTAAAATCATAAGAGCTTACCTTCTTGGTATCGGCCCCAAAAATCACGGTGTTCTCGATATAACCGTCCATCATTTTTTCTTCTCCTTCCCGTTTTTTTCTTTTGGAAGCATATGGTTTTCCAAGAATAATCAGAAGTCCTGCCACCACCAGCAATACCGGCCAGAGCTGTACGATCGTTACATCATGAATCCCGAGATCCGGCAGCAGGAAATATATTCCCACAATGATCAGACTTAACCCTCCTCCCCAACTGCGGGAAAATAGCATAAATATTCCCAAAGCGATCAAAAACATTTTCCAGGTAAAAAGATAAGCAGGAAGAACAAAAGGCAAAAGGTGAAAATTCTGCAATAACAACAAAAGCCCTACCGCAATAAAGAGCAAACCGCCCCAGAATGTTTTTTTATGAAATACAGGATTCATACTATTTAATATTATCATTGTTCCAGTTGTGGCAAAGCTAAGAGATAAAAATATGCCCTGAAACAGTAAATCGGCGAATGGCCTGATTTTACCGGTGAATTTTGTCAATCCCGTCAGTAATGCCTTTAGCACAAATTGTGCTAAACAAAAAATAACCTGTTTTTTACTTGACAAATATACGGCATACTCTTACCTTAACCCGTGAATTAACTTCACCAGTAAATAAGAATTTTACTAACTCTTATTTTAACTTTCAATTACCAAGTCCCTTGCTGGAAAGGTCTCTTTTTCCGGAAGATGTAGATCGCTGATTTTAGATTTTAATTATGATGCAGTTCATGATATATGCTGCTGTGTCATTTTGTAGTTTTTATTTTCATTTGTAAATCCTGAAAGGGATACTTTTCTTTGCTATGAACAGGAGTTATGAATTAAACAACGTTCCCTATACGGAGGAGATAAAAAATCTCATGGAAAACCGTAACAACGTCTACCACCACAAACTGAAACGGCTGCTGGAGGAAGAAGTGTTCAGGCGCAGGAACAACGACCGGTTTCTTTCTCTCACACAACGGGAAAAAGAAGTACTTCGTCTTATTGCCCTTGGAGAAACCAATCAACAGATCTCCAAAGACCTTTTTGTTTCCTGCGACACCGTAAGGACTCATCGTAACCGTATCTGGCAAAAGCTTGACATTACCAATCTCGTAGGAGCGATCCGCTTTGCCCGGGCTTTCGACCTGATCTAATCCAACATTATATTTCTGAAACATATAACCCTATAATAGGTTGTACCTGTATGGCACTGTTATTTCCTATTACCGTTGGGACAGATCCCGCCTGAAAACAGGGATGTTTGCAGTGTTTTTTCCACCCACCAGCCCGTTTTTGACAGTCCTAAACTGTTTTTTACATCAATTTTACCCCTCTTTTGCAACAATTCTTAAATCCCGTACGTAAAAGTTTTGAAGGCCATTATCGTCAAAATTTTTGCTAAATCTCATGGAGATTACCATAGATCGTATAACCTTATTAGAAAAAACTACTATTGATATAAGCCAAAGTGACTGGGGACAGGCTCTTTCTGCAGAATCAAAACGCATCCAGGAATTTATGCTGCTCTGTGCAGTAATTATATTCCCCCTGTTCGCCTTTTTCGATCAATATACCCTTCCTCCCCAAAACTTTATAACCGTCACAGCCATCCGTTTTTCCATCACTCTTTCCATCGGAATAGGATTGTATTTTCAGAAAACCCGGCAGTTTAATCATCATTACCTGAGTTATTATTCGATTCTCAGCATCAGTATCTTCTGTGCTTACGTGACTTTCATAGGCGGACCCGAACATCTCTATGCTCATAACCTGGCCACCTGCACCGTTTTCCTGGCATCCTCTATTTTTTTTATCTGGCATTGGGTTCATTCCATCGTAGTGGTTGTCATTGTTACCTTGTCTTACCTTTTCGG
>CAYTGJ010000015.1:35384-36177 GCA_964437245.1 uncultured Chitinophagaceae bacterium | reverse complement strand
CTCCTTTAAAACGCTGATGCTCTCCGGAGGTTCTGTATTGATAAGCATCATGGCACTTTTCCCTGTCATCGTAGCGTACAAGTACCACTCCTTCAAAACAGAATTTCTGCTCAAGAAGAAACTGGAAGAGTCAAACCAGGCACTGAGAAAAGAAAAGGCGGAAACAGAACTTAAAAACACGGAACTCACAGAAGCCCGGACCTCTCTGGATCTTACGAACAAAGAGCTACAGCTTGTAAATAGTTCGCTCGAAGAAATAGTAAAAGACCGGACCCAAAACCTGGAAGCCTCCAATGCCGACCTGAGACAAATACTGGAAGAGCTGGACATGTTCCTCTATTCCAGTTACCACGACCTAAAAGGACCCGTTTCACGTCTGATGGGACTTGCCAACCTTGCGAAGCTTGAGGTCAAGGAAAACATCGCCCATTTTTACATTGATAAATTCATTGACAATGTTCAGGAAATGCAACTCCTGATGAAAAAACTAAACAATGTACATCATATCAATATCAAGGATTCTATTACGGAACAGGTAAGCTTTTCTGCTCTCATCGAAGAGCTTGTCCATAAATACAAGCTACAGTTAAGCACTATTAAATTCAGCTACGATGTAAAAGGTGAAACCGCTTTTTATACCGACAGTGAGATGATCCGCTTTGCCCTTGAGAGGATCATGGAGAATGCACTTATCTTCCGCAAGAATCTGGAAGAAGATACCATTTCACTCTCCATTTCTGTGACTCCTTCCAACGTACGGATCTCTTTGTTTGACAACGGGATCGGAATTCCT
>CAYTGJ010000015.1:11434-35374 GCA_964437245.1 uncultured Chitinophagaceae bacterium | reverse complement strand
TGAACAGGTACTGGACCAGATCTTCAAAATGTTTTATCGCGGACATGAGATCTCAAAAGGCCATGGGCTCGGGCTCTACACGGCAAAAAAGGCTTGTGAAAAGATCAAAGGTTCTATCAAGATCATCAGCGTCGAAAATATGTTTACCGAAGTAATATTATTGCTCCCCAATAAAGGAGTTGGTGTATAACCCGGCTCGGTTATTTTTTCTATCTTTGGGCAGACTAAAAACAGACTGCTATCCGACCTCTCTGGATTTTATCATTATGTACACTTGTACTGCTGCTTATCGTAGTAGGACTCACCCCGGCAGCCTTCACCGCCTGCTATCAGCAAAGCTGGTGGTGTAGCATTGCCTATTGGGCTACCGAATCAGGTGGTAAAACAGGAACCGCACTCATCCTCGTCATCACCTGTGTATTGTATGCACTCCGGGAACAATCCAGGCGAAAAAAAGTATTCCGGTTTCTTACTTCTTTCTTTATCCTGGGGACCATACTTTCCGGCATTGCGTTTTTCAATGAGCACGTCACCAAAGAAATTCTGTCCATTGCGAGACCCAGCCATTTATTTATCATCAAAAACGGGAAACCGGCCCTTCCTCTTGACTCTGTCTATCAACTGGAAGAGCCTCTGCGAAAAGACGCATTCCGGACAATGATCCTTTCCGACAGCATTACCTACCAAACATTTGACCCCAGAATTCTGGAACATTGGATAGAAGAATCCGGTTATTCCTTCCCTTCCGGACATTCGTTCAATGCCTTTGTTCTGGCTACGATTTTAAGCTTTAGTATATATCACTCCCGCTCCGGCCTTACAAGGAAGTTGTATTACCTTCCTTTTATGTGGGCCTTTCTGGTAGCAGTATCCAGGGTAGCAGTAGGGGCTCATTCTACACTCGACGTATCCTTTGGCGCTGCTCTCGGGTTGTTGACCGGTCATCTTTTTTTATATCTTGATCTCACCCGAAGGGTCATTGCCAGAAAAGACCTTCACCCATGACCGCTGTACTCAAAAATCTATCCCTTCGCTCCCGGTTACGCTGTTTTTTTATCGTATGGTATATTCTCTTTTTCCATTGTATAATCAGGGCACAACCATCAGACGACTTCCGGGATCTTGCAGAGGACCTCGATTTTAATTGGACAAACCTTTCCCTCTATGGAGAGAATGTTCTTTTTTATAAAACCGGTGACAACGCATATACGTTCGGAGCCCGCCTGGATCTGAGTCTTGGAAGGGTGGGCTTCTATTATAAGCTTGGAGTAGGGGGCAATCCTTACGGCCGGCCCTATGTACACCTTCCGCTGGGGGCACAGGTTGGAGCATATATAGCCGTTTATGCTCTGCAGAGTCATTTTTATTTACTTTTCCCTGCTCTCTTATGTACAGTCGTACCGGAAGGAGTCAATTTCAGAATCTGGGAGAAAAATAAGACAACGTTCAAACTCTATCTATCGCCATGGAGCTCGGAGCTAAATCTTTCAAAAGAACACTTCACACTTATCTCCGGCGAATGTGGCCTGCAAACTACATTTTTCAACCACCGAAAATACAATGTCTCCTGCTACGGAGGCACGAAAGTTCTTTACAAAAATTTTCAACCGGCTCTTGTCATAGGAGCTACCGTAGGAATACTTCTCGATTAATTAAACCTTCTTAAAGTCCTGCTTTGATTTTTTATGTGTAAATTTGTGCCCACATGAAATTCGAACGTTATCAAATTGCAAAGGAGATCAAAAAAAGTCTGTCAGAAGCTGGCTTCCTCAGACCTACAGATATCCAATATAAATCAATCCCTCCCATTCTGGCCGGAGAAGACATTCTTGGCATTGCCCAGACGGGGACAGGAAAAACCGCCGCTTTTGTTATTCCTATACTTGATATCCTGCTAAACCTGAGACCCGAGCATTATATCTCAGAAATCAAATGCCTGGTGATGGTTCCGACCAGAGAGCTGGCGTTGCAGATTACAGAGGTATTTAAAACCATCGGCAAATATACCCGGTTGAAAACAGTTTGTATTACCGGAGGGCTTGATCAGGATCCTCAGATAAAAGAACTTGAAACAGGAACCGACATCCTGGTGGCTACTCCTGGAAGAATGTTTGACCTTATTTACCAGAAAAAAATAAAGATCACCAAAGTGGAGATCCTGGTACTGGACGAGGCAGACCAGATGCTGGCTGCCGGATTTATCAAGGACATCCAGGATGTTAAAAAGTTTTTACCCAAAAAACATCAGACTCTGTTTTTCTCTGCTACGATCAACGAGGAGATCAAAGACCTTGCTTATTCTCTGGTGCGAAACCCTATCCGGATCCAGATCGCTCCGAAAGAACGGGTTTCTAAAAACGTAACGCACTCTGTCGCTTTTATCGGGATGGACGATAAGCGTTTTTTCCTTGAACGGTTAATCAATGAAACCCCGGACAGCAAAATACTTGTATTCGTACGAACACAAGTACGGGCCGAGCGGGTGTATCAGGCAATGGAACGAGTGGGTATCAAAACCCTCACCATGCATGGAGGAAAAGATCAGCAAGAGCGGTTGACAGCCATGAATGAATTTAAATCCGGCGCGGTCAGAGTACTGATCGCAACGGATGTAAGTGCAAGAGGCGTTGACATTCCCGGAGTGAATTATGTGGTCAACTATGATATGCCGGAAGTAGCCGAAAACTATGTACACCGGGTAGGTCGTACGGGAAGAGGCCAGGCAAAAGGATTTGCCGTATCCTTCTGCAGCATGGAAGAGAAAGAGATCCTGGAGGAGATAGAAAGTTTCCTGGAAAAAGAGATCAAGGTCATGCCGCTGGACAACAAGTCGTACACCGAGACACTCAATATTACAGAAGATACCAACAACGACTGGAAATCCCTGTTAAAACAGGAAGGAGAAAACGAAAAGAATGTTAAAAAACGCAAGAAGAAAAAATAGCCTGGTTATTCCGGATTAATGTTCGGAGACAGGATGCACAAGATACTTTGCCCCTGTATTTATTCCGGGAAGCAGCATGAAGTTTCAGGCCTGCATAGCCTTTTTTACATACTTTTTTAGCGTTGCGTTTAAATCTGATTTTTCATACAAACGAAAATGATGCGCATAACTCCTTCCACTTACCGCTCCTGTTTTAAAGAAAACACCGGGTTCATCGTACAACTCCTCCAGCTTCAACACACCGCTTATAAAATGTTTACCAAACTGATAGATATAGCAACGGCGTTTATCCAGTCCAAACGCCAGCGTGGTTTTAGTAGTTTCCAGCTCCACCGCACCGATCGAAACACAATATTCATAAAAATGCCAAAACAATTCTACAGAAGCCGGCGGCTTTCCTTTTAGGAATTGTGTAACCTGTACAGAAACTCCGGACATATCAAAATAAGTTAGACCGATGAAATATTATTTTCTAGTTACTTTTTTATACTCAAAGATCCGTGGATTATAGGATATCATCAGATAGCTCCACAGTGGCATATCATATTCACTCCTTACTTTCCCCAGCAATGTTATACTCTTTGTGGGAAGAAAGAAAGAAACGCCTCCGTTTATTTCAATATTTTTAGACGCTTTATATTGAACGGACCAATCCGTTTCAAATCCCAGATAGCGGTCATAGGTTACCAAATTTCTGACCAAAGGATATTGCGAATAAAATAAATGTGCATCAGCTCTGAGCGATATTTTTTTACTGAACTGGTGAAGTACATTAAGATAGGGATTCAGGAGTCCGCTATTGGCTACATCTGCCGGAAATCTTGCAAAGAAATTTATATTTCCCATAAACTTCCAGGCTACCCCGTAAGGAGGTACAAATGACCGGAACGGTTCCCCGGTATCCTGAGCATTTCCGCCACTCAGCATTTCGCTGCCCAGCCGCCAGCTCCAGCGGGAAAACATCACTCTTATCTCTGGCTGCCAATAGTAGGCACTTAATCGTTTTAATGCTGCATTCTGACCATACTGATAATAGGCACTCAGCGTAAGATAGAGGCGGGCACGGTTAAACTCAAGCCGGCCACCACTGGTCAGACGGTAATAATGGCTATCGGCTAATTTTTTATCCCCTAATTTCTCTATAGAGTTAATAGTAATTAAGGCAAAATTAGAAGGCAGCTTATAGCTTAAATGATGTACTGCTAAGAACAGGTAACGATGCGAAGCAACAGGAGAATAGTTAATATCAAATTCTCTGGAATAAGGACGGGTAAACGCAAGCGTCAGATCGGATTTTAACTTCTCTTCTTTGTAAAATATCCGTAATCCTTCATGAGCCCTGGATTGCTGTGCCCACGGTGCAGCAGAAAATAATCTTCCGTTGTCTAAGGAAAGTGCTTGCCGGCCTATTCTGAAAGAGAGGTGCCTGGTCAGAACCGGCTCAAGAAAAAGCTCATAAAAATTAATACTTCCTATCTGGGAAAAACTACCTGGCTGGCCCCATACATGAATTTCCTGAAAAGAATTTTGAATCCGGAGTCTCTTGCTGCTGTAGGTAAGATTGAGGCGATTCCGCTGGCTGGCATAAATTTCCGTAAAACTCTCCGCCGGCAATAGCCGGTATCCGTCTCTGAATTCTACCCTTGGCCGTATCTCAAGATCCACCGTCAGCCTCCTGGCAATCGTATCCGTTTCCTCTGCGATACACTCCACGGCCAGCATCGCCATGACCACACCGGACAACAACCGGAAATATTGATAGAAAGAAAACATATAATATCGTTAACAGACTATAGGAGTACAGTCAAGTGTTTTACATCTGTGGTTTGTTCCCCTGCAAGGCCACAAGTGTCTTGTCGGGGGACAGGTCACGGGCTCCGGGGATTTTTAGTAATGTCCAAAAGACAGACTATGGTGTTCGCGGTAAAGCTATTATTGTTCGTTTGCAATTTTACGTTGGGCAGTCAATTTCTTAGCCCCCTTCGCAAAAATGTAAATCATCATCAATACCCAGAGAGGAATACCTCCAAAATATACAAAGTTCAAAATGTCAGGTTTGTCTTTTACACCATACCACCAAACAGCAAGAAAAGCTGTCCACAATACCACGTAGGTATCGAACACAATATGAAAGAGCGTAACATTTGAGCTGCAGTTTTTTGTGATATTCTTCCAGGCCAGCACTTCATTGTCAGTATCTGAAAAGAGTATCATTTCGTCCCCTTCTTCTGTCTTTTTCCCAAGAGGGATATCCCGGTAATAATAAGGTTCACCGGCAATAATCATACAATAGCTATAATCACCAACCCCTTGGGAGTCCCTGTTATAACCATAAGCAAGGCTTTTGGTGTATCGTTTATTTATTTCCTGAATTGTTCCTTTTATTATCATAGGGGCATGTTGTTATAATACTTTACATAAGACCCAATCACTTGTGTCTATTGAACGCAAAAACAAACGTCCCTTAATTCCAGGATCCTCACTCTACTTGCTCTACCAAAGGGTCGAAACAAAAAAGTCTCCCTGTGGTGGTGGGAGACTTTTTCAAACAAATTTTTATAATTACTTCAGCATACCGAGCAGATCGGCAAGCTTCTTTTTCATATCTTTCCTATCTACGATGAAATCCAGGAATCCATGCTCCAGCACAAACTCTGCACTCTGGAAACCATCCGGAAGATCTTTTCCGATCGTCTCCCGGATCACGCGAGGACCCGCAAAACCAATCAGGGCTCCGGGTTCAGAGATGTTAAAATCTCCCAGCATCGCATAGGAAGCCGTTACACCACCCGTAGTAGGATCGGTAAGGATGGAAATATAAGGAAGTCCTTCTTTGTCCAGCAACGCCAGCTTAGCCGAAGTCTTGGCCATCTGCATCAGTGAAAATCCGGCTTCCATCATCCTTGCTCCTCCGGACTTGGAGATCATAATAAAAGGTATTTTCTTTTTTCTGGAATGATCAATTGCTCTCGCAATTTTTTCTCCGACTACTGATCCCATAGAGCCTCCGATAAAACGGAAATCCATACAGGCGATCGTCACATCCATCCCATTCAGCTTTCCGGCAGCAGCACGTACGGCATCTTTAAGTCCCGTTTTTTTCTGTGATGAAGCTACCCTGTTTGGGTAAGGCTGGGAATCCACAAAGTTCAGAGGATTTCCTGAAACCAGGTTTTCATCCAGCTCTGTAAATTCGTTGTTATCAAACAGTACCTCAAAATATTCCTTTGAGTTGATTCTGTCATGATAGTTGCAGGACGGACAAACATAGCTGCTTGCCGCGTGTTCCTCTACCTGCATGATCTTTTTGCAATTCGGGCATTGATGCCACAAGCCGTCAGGCACTTCCAACTTTTCTTCCGTTGGAGTAACAATGCCTTTCTCTGTTCTTTTATACCAAGACATTTTTTTATCTTTCTTCTTTTCCGTTCCCGTGAAGGTTATACGAAGGTTCCAACTAAACTGTTTAACTAAAGAACGTTCCTTTTTTTCAAAGGGAATTACAAATATACCTAATTTTTAAAAAAAGCAACAGGTTATTCACATTGTTTATATAACATTCTGTAAAACAATCCAATACAAAAAATAGTGCCGTCTAAATTTCCACCTTTTCCGGTCTTTTACGTTCCCCTATCTGCTGCCTCCACATGGCATAATACAGGCCTTTGCGGACCAGAAGCTCCTCGTGTTTGCCCTGCTCAATAATATTGCCCTGCTCCAGTACATAAATACGGTCTGCATGCATCACCGTAGAAAGCCGGTGAGCGATCAGCACAGTGATCTGTTCTCCATTCCGGTTAATCTCCCTGATCGTGTTGGTAATTTCCTCTTCTGTAATGGAATCCAATGCAGACGTAGCTTCGTCCAGGATCAGCAGGGCAGGATTGCGCAGCAAAGACCGGGCAATAGAAAGCCGTTGTTTCTCTCCTCCGGAAACCTTGACCCCTCCTTCGCCGATCATGGTATCCAGGCCCTGGTCCGCCCTGGCCATCAGGCTGTGACAGGCCGCCCTGTCCAGGGCCTCCAGACACTGAGCGTCTGTACTGCCGGGAGCTACAAACAACAGGTTTTCACGGATAGTCCCTGCGAAAAGCTGGGTATCCTGGGTCACAAATCCGATCTGCTTCCGGAATGCGTTCAGGTCGATCTCTTTTCCGTTCACTCCGTTGTAAGTCACCAGCCCTGCTTCGGGCTGGTACAAGCCGACCAGCAGTTTGACCAAAGTGGTTTTACCTGATCCCGAAGGACCTACAAAAGCAATCGTTTCACCCCGCTGTACGTCGAAAGATATATCTTCCAGCGCATACCCTTTGGCTGAAGGATGTTTGAATGTGACCTTGTGAAAACCCAGCCGGTCTATAGCCGGAAGCACTACCGGATGAGCAGGCACAGGTTCTGCCGGTGTATTGATGATCTTTTCAAAATTATGCAGCGAAACCTCCGCCTCCCGGTAAGTATTGATGATATTCCCCAATTCCTGCAGAGGACCGAATATATAGAAAGAATACATGTATAAAGTAATAAACTGACCCTCGGTCACTTTCTCTCTGAAAATGAGGTAAACGATCAGGAAGATAATCGCATTGCGCATGAAATTGACAAACGTACCCTGCACAAAGCTGAGGCTTCGTACAAATTTTACTTTTTTCAGCTCAAGCTTCAGGATCTTATCAGTAGTACGGTTGAGCCGGTCCACTTCCTGATCTGTCAATCCCAGGCTCTTCACCAGCTCAATATTACGAAGCGATTCCGTAGTAGAGCCGGCCAGTGAAGTAGTTTCTGCCACAATGCCTTTTTGAACCTTCTTGATCTTTCGGCTTAAGACCCAACTGATCCAGCCAAGCACGGGTATCGTTGCAAAATAAAAAGGAGCGATGGGCCAATAAATATTAATGGAAAAAACAACCACAAAAATGATCCCGATGATACTCGTAAACAAAACATTGACGACCGAAGAGATCAGCTTTTCCGAATCGATTCGCACTTTCTGCAAAATTCCAAGTGTTTCGCCGCTCCGCTGGTCCTCAAATACCATATAAGGTAATTTCAACGAATGTTTTAACCCGTCCTGGTATACTTTCGCCCCGAGCCGCTGAATGATGGTATTCACAAAATAATCCTGAAAATTTTTCGCTACCCTCGAGATCATCGCCGCTCCGATGGCAAGACTTACATAAAATAAGACCCCTTTTAAAAACGCTCCCTCCAGCTTATTGTCCAGGAAATAGCGGTATTCTTTTACATACTCATCGATCATTCTTCCCAGAAGATAAGGGTCAATAAAAGAAAAGACCTGGTTGATCCCTGCAAGAAAAAGAGCCAGGAAAACAAGTGATTTGTAATTACTTAAATAACGTACTAGTAGTTTCACGTAGAAGTGGATTAACGATTATGTTGGTTCTCAAACGGAAGAATAAGCTCAAGAGCCGGATAATAACACATTTTAAAAAAAGAAAGTTTAAACATCTATATAATTATTTTTACGAAAAAATACGTATAAATACGGACTCCCGGACAAGGAGTTTTCAGGTAAATATTTACGTGTATATTCCTATCAACATCCCCAAGGGTTGCAACGTATTACCTAAATAGAAAAGATGATATATATCATTATACTTATTAATAATTTAAATTTTTAGCGTATGAACTGTCTTATTGTAGACGACGACGAATTGTCGAGAAAAACCATGGAACACTTTGTAAAGGAAACTTCTTTTCTAACACTGGTGAAAAGCTGCAGCAGTGCCGTTGAAGCAGTCAACATTCTTTCAGGCGAACATAATATTCACCTTATTTTTCTGGATATCGAAATGCCGGTCATGAATGGGATGGACCTTATTAAAAGCTTTACCAACCATCCTAAAGTGATCCTGATGACTTCTCATAAAAACTACGCTGTAGAAGCATTCGAATACGATGTTACCGATTACCTTCTGAAACCGGTGACCTATGTCCGCTTTTTGAAAGCAGTAAAAAAAGCGGCTGAGAAAAGTAAAGAAAGCCTTACCGGAAACGAGGACATTTATGTCAAAGTAGATTCGTCCCTGATCAAACTTACAACCAAAGACATCCTATGGCTGGAAGCAATGGGCGATTATGTTTCCATTAATACCGCTGATAAAAAATACATGGTATACTCCACCATGAAGCACATGGAAGAAAAACTTCCGGAAAGCTTCATGAGGATCCACCGGTCCTATATCGTGAATCTCAACAAGATCAGCAATATCGACGACCATGTGATCACTATCAATAAAAATGTGCTGTCGGTGAGCAGGAATTATAAAGATGCTTTATTACACCGGTTGAATCTTGTTTAGTCAAACAGCTTCACCAATTCCTAAAAGAAAGGATGACTTTACTAAACCGAAATAGCACGATGAACCTGAATATGGAAGGGAAAAACCCTCCCCTGCTCAGGGAATATGACATTGATGATTTTTCGGAAGACCTGGAGATAGACCGGCTTACAGCTCTGGCGGCCAGTATAAGCAATACCGCTATTGCTGCTATCAGTTTCATGAATCATCAAAGGCTCGTACTACTGGGGCAGCATAATACTACGGTCACTCCTCTGTATGGCTATACGGGTCCCAAATCGTTCCTCCGGTATACAATCGCTCAAAAAGAAATATACGAAGTGCAGGATGCCTGGAATGATCTTCGCTTTATAGAAATCCCTTATGTAGTAAGAACTCCGTTCATCCGGTTTTATACAGGCATCCCGCTGATTGCTCAGGACGGTACGATACTGGGATCACTTTGTGTACTTGATCCCACTCCCCGTAAACTTTCCGAACAACAAAAAAACAGCCTGCAGTTTCTAGCTGATGTTATCGTAGCCAATCTTGAGCTGAAAACGAAAAAAACAGAACTCGAAACAGAGAAAAGAAAACTGGAGGCCAATGAAAAACGGTTCCGGAATTTATTCGAGCTAAGCGAAGGACTTATCGGGGAACATGATATGAACGGAAGGATTCTTTCTGCGAACCTTGCTACTGCAAAAAGCCTCGAAACGTCTATTGAAAACCTGATCGGAAGAAATATGCGCGAAGCCCTCGAACCGGAAACACGCAATCTTTTTGATTTTTACCTGGAAACAATCGCAAAAGACGGATATGCAGAGGGAATCATGCATGTCAAAACCTCCACGGGGAAAAGCCGCTACTGGGCGTACAAAAATACCAAAGTGGAAGACAACGGCTATCCATATGTGCTTTGTTCGTCACAGGACGTAACCGAACTGATCAACCTGGAAAAGGAACTCCGGAAAGCTGAAAAGATCACCAAACAATCGGTAGAGGCCAAGCAACAGTTTCTTGCCAAGGTAACACACGAGATCCGGACTCCTATGAATGCGATTGTAGGATTCGGAAAGCTCTTGGCAAAAACTGTGCTGGAAGACCGGCAGCGGAAGTTTGCAGAAGCCATCTGTACCTCGGGCGATCATCTTTTACTCATTGTAAACGATCTGCTGGATACCGCAAAAATAGAAGCCGGGAAAATGACGCTGGAAGAAATCCCTTTTTCTCTCCAGGAAGTGGTCTCCTCGGTAGTCACCATTCTTCATTATAAGGCTGCGGAAAAAGATCTTGTACTCTCGGTTAAAATAGACGAAGATGTTCCTGACACGTTGATCGGTGATCCCACCAAGCTCAACCAGGTGTTGGTCAACCTGGCAGGAAATGCGGTAAAGTTTACGGAAAAAGGTGCCGTAACGATCATCATTCAACACTCGGGAGAGGAAGAGAATAAAGTAAAACTGAAAATCGAAGTACGTGATACCGGGATCGGAATCGCACAAGAACAGCTTCCAAAATTATTCGATAGTTTCACGCAAGCCAACAACGATATCTCCCGAAAATACGGGGGAACAGGTCTCGGGCTCACGATCGCCAAACAGATCATAGAATTGCAGAACGGCTCTGTATCCGTGGAAAGCAAGCTGGGTGAAGGAACTACTTTTTCTGTTCTCCTCTCTTACCCGGTAAGCACTGTCAAAAACGATCCAACCCATCCGGAAGCAATTGTCCGGAATATTCCGCTGGGAAATGTGCGGATACTTCTGGCGGAAGATAATCCTCTGAATCACCTGCTGATGGAAAGTATCCTGGCAGAATGGGGAGTGGAAATGAAAGTCGCTGTAAATGGAATAAAAGCAATCGAATGTCTCCGGGAAGAGCACTATGATCTCATTCTGATGGATGTCCACATGCCGGAAATGGACGGGTACAAAGCTTCTCTTTTTATCCGGGATAACTTTCCCGAACCTGTGTCGAATATTCCGATCATTGCCATCACCGCCAATTCTTCTGAAGAAGACCGGATAAAGTGTCTCAAGGCAGGAATGACGGACTTTATCTCAAAACCTTTTCAGCCAGAAGAGCTGTTGCTGAAAATATCGCATTACATCAACCTTAAAAAAGAAATGCCGGAAAATCCTCCTGAGCCAAAACATACCCCAAAGACAGAAGAAAAAAAACGTGTGATCCGCCTTGGCTATCTCAAAGGTGTAGCCTCCGGGAATAAAAAATTTCTGAAAGAAATAATGAGCCTCTTCATCAGCCAGATACCGGAAGAGCTGGTAATACTGGAAAAAGCGCTTTCCGAAAAAGACTGGGCAACGCTGGCAGACACTGCTCACAGAATGAAATTAGGAATCAACGTGATGGGGATGAAAGAGTCTGAAAAAATGATCTTGTACATCGAGGCCGAAGCCCGTGAAAAAAGTATTCCGGATGAAACTTCGATCAGAGTCCGGATGGAAAAACTGCGGGACCGGTGTACCCGGGCAGTTCAGGAAGTAAAAGAACTTATGACGGAATGGAAATTATAGATTCCCTTTCCGTCATCATCTTTGTTCTTACTCAATAACCACTTCCGCTCTCCGGTTGAGATAACGGTTCTCAGGATTGTCACTCCCGTCCTCATTCTCATTCGGAACAAGAGGCTGTGTCTCTCCAAAACCCTTGCTTTTCATTCTTTTTTTACTGATCCCTTTTTTCTGAAGATAATCTTCAATGGCTTTGGCTCTTCTTGTAGACAATTCGTTATTGTAACGGTCCGAACCTTTGTTGTCCGTATGCGCACCAATAAAAATATTTACCTCCGGATATTCGAACATGAACGTCGCCATACTATCAAGACTTTTCGAGTGGTCTTTGATAAAATTAGCATCGTCGAAATCATAGTTCAGAATTACTTTCAATCCAACACGCTTCTCACTCTTCTTGATATCTTCCATAAGCTTTGCCACTGTATAGGTCTTCTCATCCTGAACTTCGGCAATTGGTTGAATAGTATCTACAGGTACAGGACGTTTCAGAAACAGGTCTACTTTTACAAGGTCTATTTTTTTTGCGTTCAACAGATCGTGACCGGCCTCTGTGGTATCGGTCCGGAACGTGTTGTAAATGCTTCTTTCTTCCGTGGCAGTGGAGAATGTAAAGAACGCAGTATCTGCTTTTGTATAAGCATAGATCAGATATTCTTTAGACGGTTCTAATGAAAACAGTCGGTTTGCTGTCTTCAGCTCAGGATAAAAACTTTTATCTACTACCACATTTTCCTGCTCTTTACTAAACAATGTCTCTTTTTTCGACAGGTAGGAAGATACATTATTCCGGTACTCCGCCACAAGACTGTCGGCCTGCGTAGTATCTCCATAGTACAAGGAAGTATTGTATAACATCGGCTTCTCCTCCACATTTCGTACATATACCACGATCTCGGCAGAATCTATCTTCTGCCTGTCCTCATAGCTGTGAGCCACCACATCCAGCAGGAATGGATTTTTAAGGTTGAAGCTGTAAATATCATCGCAACAGGTTTCACTCGTAAGGTGATAACCTTCTGGTCTGTTTGAGACAAAGAACCCTTCATTGGTGTTACGGTTGATCGAATAATACGTATCGTCCACTCTTGTATTGATCGGCTTCCCCACGTTCTGCGGGTTGGTCCACTGATTGATCTTTCCGGCAGATTTGAAAACATCATAGCCACCGAATCCGTGATGATAATTAGAACTGAAATAGAGAATAGACGATTCACTGTCGTAGAACGGCGTTGCTTCGTCACGGATCGTATTGATGGAACGGCCAAGGTTTTGAGGTTTTCTCATTTTCCCATTCTTTTCAAATACCGAATACCAGATATCCAATCCCCCGAAACCTCCTTTTCTGTTTGAGACAAACAATAAGACTTCTGTATTCGTTTTTCCGTTGGAGAAAACTCCTATACAGGGCTGTGTAGCTGTATGGCCCGGTACGTTGATATATTTGTCAAGCTTCTGTGGCTTCTGAAGCTCTCCTTCTTTCACCTCGCTGACATATATTTTACACACCATACGGTTGTTTGCATTCGGTACACAACGGGTAAAATAAAACCGTTTTTTATCTGCAGAAAATGTTCCATTCGCATTGCTTTCAAAAGAGGTATTCACTACCGGCATTTCCACGGCCTGTCCCCATATATCATTTTCCAGCGTGGAGCTCATCAGCTTTACGTGAAAGGTATGCGCTTCATCGGGCAGCACCGATATCACCGAATCTGCCTGCAACGAGGCGAAGACAAGGGTTGTATCATTCATCAGCGCAGGAGAAAATTCCGAATACGCCGAGTTGACATGATCGCCCAGGTGTATAATGTCTAATGGATTAACCTGGTCTCTGTTTTTAATGGCATATTCACAGGATCCCACTTCGTTTTGAGCAAACTTCTTGAAGTTGGTCTTGTTATGGTCTTTAAATTTACTGCTGGCAAAACGTGAAAACTGGGATTTTGCTTCTTCGTACTTCGCATTGTATTTAAGCGACTCGGCATAGCGGAAATGTGCTTCGGTAATTTCCTTCTTTTCCATGGCCAGCAGTTTCTCATACCATTTCTCCGAGTTTTTGTAATCCCTTGCGTAAAAATAAGCATCCGCCAGCTTATGAATGTATTTCTTATTGTCAGGATGCTCTTTCACCAATGCTTCCATATGCTCTACCGCATTGTAATAGCTGGATTTTTCAACCAGCTTGTGTGCCACCTTATGTTTTTTCTGGTGTGTCAGTTTTTTTACATCCCTTTCCTGGGCGTAGGAAAATAACAGGCCTCCACTTAGTAAAAAGTAAAGTATAAAAAGAATCTTCTTCATAATTTCTTGTAATAACCTTAAAATATTCCGCACGGAATGGTATGATCATTGGGTAAAGCCCTTTTAAAAAGGCCCATGTAGGTGAGCGTGATCTCAAACGCACTGGTCGGAGCCCTGCTGGTGACTTGAGGTGTGTTTCTTACTCTTCTCAGATCAGACAGTGTATAGTCATACGAAAACGCCACATTAAAACTATTATGCCGGAGCCCAACCATGAATACGACCGCATCTCTTACACGGTACCAGGGACCGGCCAGGACCATGGTCTTTTTCCCTGGTAAATTTTTCAGCGTATATCCTACCGCTGCTCCCACATTCAGGTTGACAGCCTTTGACTGGTACATGTATAAAACTTCCGGATGAAGACTGATCTTCTTTGTCCATTGATACTCCATTCCGCCATACCACAAAGGACGTAGCGTAAGATTGTTCTTATCTCCGAATGTCACATCACTGGGAAGAAGACTTTCCTTGGGAGCGATCACATTGAATACCGAGACTCCGGTATGAATATCCGCCTTTGTACTCAGCTTATACATCCAGGCCAGGCCCACGTTCATATTCATATAGCTTGTCTTGCTTATTCCGGTAGCCTCTCCGGAAGCAACTCCGGTATTGATCTGGTAATCGATGATCTGATTATTGAAATAAAGCTTTGAATAGTCCAGCGACTTCTGTACAAAACCGCACTGTACCCCGATCGAGAGCCGGTTCCGTTTCTGCTGGTCCAGTACTTTGTGGTACGATACTGAAGCAATGGCTGTATTATTCTGGATGGTTTTATCGCCCATCTGATCGTTAAAGACAAAGATACCAACCCCGAGTTTATCTCCCGTAAGCGGATTTATAGTGAAGTTCATATCACCACTCACTGCTACGGTACTAAACGGAGCATTGATCTGACGCCACTGGCTCCGGTATATCACCGTCCCTCTGTAATCGTAGCGAAACAACCCTGTGAGAGCAGGATTGAGTAACGTGGGAGTATTGTAAAATTGTGAAAAGTGAATATCCTGCCCGATCGAGCGAAAGCCGGTTACGCCACAAAGGAGAAGTAGTAGTACAATTATTTTAGTTTTCATATTCAGTATTCTATCGGACAAGGGTTATATTTCCACTCATGGCAATCTCTTTCCCCTGTCGTGTTTTCGCTTTTACATAGTAAACATATTCTCCCAACGGCTGTTCTTTCCCTTTGTAAGTACCATCCCAGAAAGCCTTCAGATCATTGCCTCCGTCAAAAATCTTTTCCCCCCAACGATTGTAAACTGAAAACTCCAGCAATTCGGAAATTCCTTTATACACCGGGCGGAAACCATCGTTCTTCCCATCATGGTTAGGGCTGAATGCATTCGGCAATACCAGGTGCACACCAAGTTTTATATGTACACGGAACGTATCAGTACACTCAAACTGATTGTACACGATCTGCTCCACCGTGACTTCATCAAAACTTTCCCCGAAATTATGTTCCGGATTTTTATTGAGAGAATCGGTAATAGTAATACTTTGTCCATCGCCAAAATTCCATACCCACTTTACTCCTCCGGAGGAATTATCTGTAAACCGGATAGGAACCTCCGACACCAGATCGTTTTCATCAAACGTAAATCCAGCCTTAGGATTAGGGAATACACTGACTGGTTTGTAGATCGTATCAATACATCCTGATATCTGACTTTCTACATGAAGTCCCACCTGATAGGTCCCCGTGGTGGCATAGGTATGTTGAGGACTGCTGTAATCAGCAGCGGTAGTAGAGAATGCCTCTCCATCCCCAAACGCCCAGGACCAGCGGATAATCGTGTCTCCGGGAGCAGGTTGTGAAATATTCGTAAACTGCATCAGCTGACCGATACATACAGGATCTGCTACAAAATCAGGAACCGGCAGCAGATAGATGCGGGTCGCAATGGTTGTATCGTTTCTACAACCAAACGCCGTATTAAAGATCTCACAGGTTACATTATAAACTCCCGAATCTGCATATACGTGAAACGGCTCCTGTACATCAATCCCTGCTCCATCGCCAAAATGCCACTGCACACTGTCGATATTGACCTCCGGGAAATTAGAGCAGAAATAGAAGAATTTTGTATTCTGCTCCACACAAGGATTGTCAACACAGAACAATGGTTTAGGCAATGCTACCACAGAAAATCCATACCCTTTGATGATCTCTTTACACCCATCGGCATTGGTCGCCACCAGCCGGGCATAATAATTTCCGTTTTTATAAAAGGCAACTTTCGGATTTTGTAACTCGGAAGAATCGACCGGGATCAAATTATACGGAGGTTGATCATTTTGTATATCGAAATTCCATTTCCAGCTAAGAGCAGGAGTTCCTGCTTTCTGAGAAGCAAAAAACTCCAGCGAATCTCCTGCACATTGTCTCCCTCTCATAGAATCAATCTCCACTCTGAATTCAGGGAAAATAGAAACCGTTCTTGAATAATTCCGGACACAAAGGTTGTTATTATACTTCATGGTCAATCTTATATTATAGGTTTCCCCTGCGGAAGAGGCCGGATATGTATACTTCCCGTTAAAGAAATAATAATCCGGCGACAGAGGTGCCGTTACGTTTGCCGGATAATGCTGAAATTTATCCCTTGCCAGAAACAAGGTATCCAATTCGAAATTCCATATAAGACTATCGATATACAATCCCCGAGGGCTCTCAAACGTAAGCTCCTGCCCCACACAGAAGGGAGAAGGCTCCACTACAAAATGATTGTCGGGGAGGATAAATACAAAATCATGCATGGCCGTATCACGGCAACCTCTCGCATCAAAAACGGTCAGCACTACACGGTATACCCCCTGGGTAGTATAAGCATGAGTAGCGTGTCTTTGTGAAGGATCAGTGGTAGAGAAAACCGTTCCGTCACCAAAATTCCAATCCCAGCGTATAGCCCCCCAATGCGATTGAGTATTGTCATAAAATCTTACCGGATCTCCCAGTTCGCAATAAGGATCGTTGGAAAACCCTGGAATCAGAGGATCTCTGACTTCCAGAAAATCGGTATGAATACATCCGTTGGCATCATAAACCGTGGCAGTGTATATACCCGGTTCACTGACATCAGTAGTAGGTCCTTCGGTACCATTGTTCCATACTATCCTGTAAGGTGGTTTACCATACCCCAGTATGACCTCTGCATGCAACGTAGTAACAGGATTACTACAGTCAAAATAAAAACTATTTTCGATCACATTGATCCGCGGCTGTTGATTAATATGCACGGTTTTGGTAGCAGTGCTCACACAACCGTCCTCATTTCTGATCGTATACACGATATCGATCATACCAGTGTCCGGCTGAATAACCGGGAAGGTCAGATCCGGTGGGAAATATAACGGATAAGGAGGAGAGGAATAGCCTCCATTCACCACACCAAAGCTCCATACAATGGATTCAATGCCGCAAATAGAAGCTGTACTTCTGTCTCTTATGTAAAAGTAGGGTTTGTTCTGACAGGAATCGATCGTAATGAAATTAGCGACAGGGATATCACATACCTTCACTTTTTTCGTTACGGTTTCCGTACATCCGCTGTTGTCAGTCACCGTAAGCACTACATCATAGATTCCTCCTGCAGCGTAAGTATGAACGGGGTTTTGTAAAGAAGAGGTATTGGAGGCAGAAGAAGGCTCTCCAAAATTCCATGACCATGAACTTACAGTTCCGACAAGACTCACCGACGCATCTGTAAAGTTGACCGTACGGGAAGAACAAACTTTGGTAACCGTAAAATCTGCTTCCAACCCGGTTCTTACCTCTGTGGAGAAGGAAGACCGGCAGCCTTTGCTATCGGTTACATTCAGTGTATACGCTCCGGACGCTACTGTAATATCTTTCGTGGTAGCACCTGTATTCCATTTATATACGTAAGGAGCGGAGCCTCCCGTAATCACAGGAGAAATAAGAGTGGTAGAATTACAGGCAATATCGATCGGATTAGGGATGGTGATCACCGGCGAAGGGACAACTCTTATTTTATACGCACGGGTAGTTGATCCAAGAATGGGACAGAAATCATCCTTTACAGTAACAGTAAAGAAATAGACCCCGGCATCAGTGGTGCGTGTACTCCAGCAGAAATTTCCCTTAGGTGCTGTCGAATCACCGGTCACGGTAAAACTGGCTCTTGACGTATCGATCCCATAATTCCAGGTCATGGAAAGAGACTGTCCCGGATCAATGTCCGAACCAAAAACACTGAAACAGATTTGTCTGCCCGCACATACTGAAATAGAATCGGACAGGGATTTGTCTATCCCGCTAAGAATAGGGTTATTGTTGTTACAATCTTTTGTAATGATCTGTATATCCCGCATGGTACTTCCGATCAGAACACCATTTCTGTATTCGCTTACTTTTATCGCTGCTACCGTAATCTCATCCACCACGGTGGGATTCACAATAACATTCCCGTTAAACGCATCTACCTGGTAACCGGAGGAATTTGTCAAAGGACTTCCTGCCGAATAAGCCGGCAGATACACCACGTCCTTAAATTTCCCGGTACGGGGGGTAATAGCCGAAAAAGTCAGATGATCCATATCCTGCTCGGCAGTACCGGGGTTATAGTAGTTCAACTGTCCGATACACAGCACCGAAATCGGAGGGTTGTTAAATGTTGGTGAATTATTCGCCGGAGCCTCTACGTTGTTTAGCGTAGCTTCTATATAGATGCATTGTGCGTCCGGGTTTACGATCGTAGTGATTGCCGCATTTCTGTTACACTCTCTCCAACTGAAGACCCAATCCGTACAGGCCTGAGGCAGTGTAAAAATACCTTTATAAACATACTGCTGAATACCAGGCTGAGGACCTCCGCTACATACTGTCGGGATACCCGGACAGATCGCACTTACTTCTCTGGTAAGAGCCGGATCCATCGTCACGGTAAAATTTCCCTGGAGATTACAGTTCAGGGTCGAATAATCTATTTTATAAGTAGGCTGTACAGGAATACCGTGGCAATCGCGGTAAATGTTCAAGGTAAACTCAAACTGATTGGGCCCCACATTCCGGTACGACATATCTCCTCCCACAATGTGAGTAGCCTTGCTGTATAAGCCGCACAGCAGTAGTACACAAACTAGTAACAGCGACCTGGTATATTGTTTCGTCATAGCTGATCGTTTCAATATTTAATTATTTTCTTTATAATGGATTGTCCTTCCACTTCTACCCGCACAGCATAAACACCTGCCGGAAGAGTACTCACGGAAATTTGTTTGGTCAGAAGCCCTGCATAAGCGGGGGTTTCTTCCTGGTTCAATACTTCTGCTCCGTAGGCATTCCGGATCGAAACGACTACAGCTCCGGAAACTCTTTTCAGCCCAACAGAAACCGTTAGTTCTTCTGACACCGGATTCGGATACAAATTAAACAGGCCTTCTTCGAAGGCAGATTCTTCTACAGACAGTAATGTCAGAGAGGCCTTTGCCACTCCGCTGCTTTTTGTCCCCACCCATACATTCCCGGAGGCACTGCTATAAGCAACACAAGTCAGCTCATTTTCCGGAAGATCTGAATTACTGGTGTTCACATTATACCAGGTACCATTGGATGTTTTTACAACAAGGCCATTCGCAGTAGCCAGAAAAACATTGCCCAGATTATCGATCGCAATATCTCTTATATTATTATCCGTAATAGCGGGAGTATTGGAAGAATTATAAACTGTCCAGGTACTGTTCTTATTAAACAATGCTACTCCATTAGATGTACAAACCCAAAGGTGATCATCTAAATTAACTGCGATCTTGTTTACAGTATTGGAGGGGATAGAAGAATTGGAAATGGTATAAGATTGCCACGCTGTACCATTGTATTTAACCAGTCCGGATCCGGAGGTTCCTAACCAGATATTGTCCTGAATATCGATGGCAATACAGTAAAGATGATTGGTTGGCATTCCGGTAGAGTTACCGGTATTGAATGTTTGCCAGGTAGAACCGTTATTCCTGGAAAGCCCGGAGTAAGTGGCATACCAGATATTTCCGCCCAAAGCATCGTAAGCAGCTCCCCATACTTCGTTTCCCGCAAGTCCGCCGGAAGCATTCACCGTTGTCCAGGTACCGGAGTTATACAAGCCTGCTCCTCCATAGCCTGTACTCACAATGACCTGACTCCCGACAACATTTACAGCATTTATATAATCGTTGGGAAAACCGGTGGTAGAACCATTGTCATAAGCCGTCCAGGTAGTGTTCCCATCATAGCTGAATACTCCGGCATCTTTCGTACCGATCCATACATACCCCAAAGGAGCAGTCTTGATAGAAGTAGGCTCATCGATGAGATTCCCTCCGGTGGTAAAATCAAATACTGTCCACTGAGCATAACTGTATGAGAAAAAACAGGTAAGAATAAAGGAGCTGACAAAAAATTTCCAATAACGTTTCAACATAGTAAGGCTTAATTAAGTCTCAAATTTAACACCATTTTGTCTTATTAAACGAATCGTCAGCCAGGGCATTAGCTCCTTTCCTGACTATTCATATTTTATAAATTTTTCAACGAACACTTTCCCCTCCGCACTTGTCACTACTATATAATACAATCCCCGGGACCATGTACTTACGTCAATCTTATGATCCTGGCCGATCAGGGCATTCTCCCGGGTATATACAGTCTCTCCGATCGTATTGACCACTTTGATCTCTGCCTGTGCTAATTTAAGGCCTCTGACATAGATCTCCTTATCGGCAGGATTCGGATAAACAAAAACCCTGCTTTGTTCATTTTCTTCTGTCACACCCGTTACAAAAGCACTGGTGTATATTGCTTCCCAGCCCTGCCGGGTGTTTGAAGCGTTGGTCGTAAACTCCAGCAGCATTGTTCCTGAATTTGCTACTACACCAGAAGGCAACGTCTCTCCGGAAAACACTCCGATCAGTGGAGCTGCGGTAGAGCTTCCGTTGTATACCCTTACAAAGTCATATCCGGATTCTGTATTGAACGCCGTAAAATGAAGACTCACGGAACTCGCTCCGGGAGGCTGGATCAGGAACCGGCAATCCATATTGTTGGAATAATTGTAGATACCACTCCCATCGGCCAGAGTACCGGTCGGGGTAACATAGGAGCGAAGACCGCTGCACAAACTTTCATTACTGCTTACAATAGATGTATAATTCAGAGACCAGCCCTTTTTCGTTACTGCATTATCGGTCACAAATTCAATAAATAAGGATGGACCACTGCTCACAATTCCCGGAGGAAGGTTGATCCCGGAATAGGTCCCCAGCAAAGGTGCTGCCGTAGAAGCTCCATCGTATATTTTCACATAGTCATGTGTCACCTCTGTTTCAAAGGAAGTAAAACTGATAGAGATCTTTGATACACCTGCCGGCTGGAGGAGGAACTGACAATGCTGATCATTGGAATAGTTGGCTCCTTCGCTCCCGTCAGAAATCGTACCGCTAGGTCCTGTGAACGTCTTCAAACCATCGCAAGGGCCTGAGGAAACACTATTCGAAGAATTATATACCGCATACCAGCCGGTAGCAGAAGTCACATAATCCGAAATAAAGTGAATCAGAAGCGCACCTCCGCTGGAAGTGATCACCGGAGGGAGTGCAATTCCTGAAAAGGTCCCCAGCAAAGGAGCATCCGTAGTAGTGCCGTCGTATACACGTACAAAATCAAAATCCTGCTCTATATCAAATGCCAGAAACTCCAGTGTAATGCTGGTCGCATTGGCCGGTTGAATAAGAAACATACAATCGGAATCGTTGAAATAATTCTCCTCTCCGCTCCCGTCTGATATTTTTCCGGAAGGGCTGGTAAAAGTTTGTAAACCGTTACAGTCTCCTATGTTGACCGCTCCGATACTGGAAGTATACGTAGCCGTCCATCCATGATCAACAAGGAGTTCATCGGTAATGAACTCAATCAACATTGCACCTTTCGTAGCCGTAATATCCGGAGGAAGAACACTGCCGGAGTAGATCCCTAATACAGGCGAAGCATTGGTCGGACCATTATAGATCTTTACATAATCGTATGCATATTCGGTCTGAAGCGAGGTAAAGTGCAAGGTAATGGTAGAAGCATCCGGAGGAGCGATCAAAAACTGGCAATGGGTATTATTAGAATAATATCCGGCAGCACTCCCGTCTTCAACCGTACCGGAAGCAGCCGTATAGGTAGCCATTCCGGCACAGGTACTTCCTCCCGACCCGGTAGAAGTATACGTAGCAGACCATCCGGCGGCATTGGTGTTTATATCCGTAACAAAACGTATCAGCATTACTCCGCTGGTCGCTGTCACGTCAGGAGGCAATGAAAAACCGGAGAAACTGGCGAGGACAGGATAAAAGATACTCGGCCCATCATAGATAATAATAGAGTCGTAGTGGGTCTCGGTCTCAAATTCCGTAAAATGCACGGTCACAGAAGTAGCTCCGGGAGGCTGGATCAGAAAAATACAGTCCAGCTCATCGGAATAATTGGAAGTACCGCTTCCATCCTGCACCGTACCCGAATACTGGCTGTATATCGTAGTACCGGCACATGTACCTGGCCCTGTATTATTGGTAGTATAGTCCAGTGACCAACCTGCATCGTGAATCACATCATCGGTCATGAATTTCAAAAAGATCGCTCCGGAAGAAGAAGTGACATCCGGAGGCAAAGACGTACCGGAATAGATTCCTATCAAAGGAGCATATACGCTGGAGCCATCATAGATCTTTACAAGGTCATAATTCAGCTCTGTCCGGAATTCTGTAAAATGCAAAGTAATAGTACTCGCCCCCGGAGGCTGGATCAGGTATTCACAATCCAGGTTCTTGGAATAATTGGAAGTACCGCTTCCGTCTCCCACCGTCCCGGAAATATCCAGATAAGTAGTCAGTCCGCTACAGGTGATCACATCCAACAGATCTGCATTGCTGCTGCTGTACGTAATTGTCCACCCGGAGGAAGTGTTCGTGCCATTGGTCACAAATCGAAGAAACACCTCACCGCCCGTACTGGTAAGGGAAGGAGGCAAAGAAGTGCCGCTGAATTTGCCTAATACAGGAGAAGAAGCATTCGGACCGTCATATATGACCAGTGTATCATGAACAGCTTCCGTGGTAAAGGCCTCAAAGGTAAGTGTAATGACCCCTCCTGCCGCCGGCTGGATCAGCCACTGGCAATCCGTGTTGTTCCGGTAGTCGTCTGCACCGCTTCCATCTGTGATGGTAGCCCCTCCAAATTTATATACACTTGGCAACACTGTGCAAAAATCCGGCAACGGCACACATCCGTTGGAGGTCTGAAGGGACGAACGGGAAGATTGTAAAGCACTGTTCATTCTCTGTGCCTGTCCATAGGTAAACATATATTTACAATGATCGCTGGTGTAATCCATGTAGTTCATGAACATATCACTCGCATTGTTGCAGGACGGATGAGGGAAAGAAGGACAGCCATACAATGCTCTTTCCTGGGTAGGAGTATCGTACACAAAATCATCTCCGCATTTATAATCACCCCATATATGCCGGAGATTTAACCAATGTCCTATTTCGTGCGTGGTGACCCTCCCTTTATCATAACCGGGACTCAGAGAGCCCACCGTTCCGAAGTATCTCGGGTCTACTACGATCCCATCTGTGGGGGCAGGTCCGCCGGGAAACTGTGCATAGCCGGCCAGGCTTCCTGCCAGCTTGCAAACCCAGATATTAAGATACTGATCTCTGTCCCATATATCATGTCCTCCCATAGCCGAAAATTTATGCGGTTCATTCGGGTCTATGATATTAAAAGACTGGTGTGGTGTATAGGTCCGGGTAATTCCGGTAGTAGGTTTGCCATCAGGAGTTCTTTTGGCCAGACAAAACTGTATGT
>CAYTGJ010000015.1:9117-11424 GCA_964437245.1 uncultured Chitinophagaceae bacterium | reverse complement strand
CCATCGAAAAAGCCGCAGGGATAAAGGCAGCATCTGCATTTCCTTTGCTGAAGTCCTCGTTCAGCACCTGGATCTGCGATAAAATCTGTGCATCTGATATATTTTCCGAAGTATTATTGTACAAAATATGCACCACCACCGGAATAGTCGTAAGTGAAGCTATTTTTGCATCACTTTTGTCAAAATTATCTCTATAGGCAAATCGTTCCAGCTGCTCCTGATTCCGGGAAAATTCCGGATTTTGCTTTAACAGTCTTTCGTGTACCGGCATGGTATGACATCCCTGGGCATACCCCTTTTTCAATCCACCGACGAATACTAAAATAAATACAATCGATATGATCCTTCCTATCTGCAAGCAGTTCTTATATTGAGAGACATAATAAAATAAGGTTCAGCGTTTTAATTCGTATTACTAAAAAACAAATAAAACTATGCTAATTAACTAATAGCTTGGTAATCTTTTAGAAAGATAATGGCTGCAAAGGTACTGAATAAGAAATAATAAAAAAAGCAGAATATCTGGACTTTACAAAAAAATATTATACTTCTTCGAAGTCAATATAGTCCCCTTTTCCGGATTTTTTAGGCGGTTTTGTACTCTTTCCCTGGGTAGGGATATAATCAACAGAAATTGTCCCCTCGCGCTTTTTCTGCTCCTGGTACTGATATTCCTGCTGTCTCCTCATCGCTTCCGTAGCCATTTTATTGACAGTAGTATAAACGGTAAACCTTAGAAACGGCTTCAGTAACCACCTCAGTGTCAGAAATATTAAAACGATAATTATAAAAGTCTTCATCATATTAAGATAGACGTGCTGCGGATCAAAATATTTTAACCCGCAGCACATTTATTTAAAATTATGTTGTCCAGCAAAACGTCCTGCTTCCGAAGATACTGAAATTTATATAAAATCGGAAATAACGTCCCTCGAACCTCTATATATGAGCTATTTACTCATATACATATTTCTTTCGGAATATATTTTCTGAAAGAACTCATCCTCCAGATTATCGATAAAGTAGATCGCTTCTCCGGTAGACTTCATTTCCGGGCCAAGCTCTTTGTTCACATTCGGGAATTTATTGAAAGAGAACACAGGGATCTTGATCGCATATCCTTTTTTCACAGGATTGAACGTAAAGTCTTTTACCTTTTTATCTCCCAGCATTACTTTCGTAGCGTAGTTTACGTAAGGCTCCTGATACGCTTTACAGATAAAAGGAACCGTACGCGAAGCTCTTGGATTTGCTTCGATCACATATACGATCTCATCTTTTACCGCAAACTGAATGTTCAACAGTCCTACCGTTTCCAGCGCCACAGCGATCTTCCTCGTATGATCCTCGATCTGCTTGATCACATGATCACTAAGGTCAAAAGTAGGAAGCACTGCATTGGAATCCCCGGAGTGAATTCCCGCAGGTTCTATATGTTCCATGACTCCGATAATGTATACATCTTTTCCGTCACAGATCGCATCTGCTTCCGCTTCGATGGCTCCATCCAGGAAATGATCCAGCAATACTTTTCCTTCAGGATAATCCTTAATAATGTTCACCACATGAGATTCCAGCTCTTTCTCGTTGATTACGATCTTCATACTCTGGCCTCCCAATACATACGAAGGTCTTACCAGCAGCGGGAATCCCAGTTCTTTGGCCACGTCCAGCGCTTCTTCTGCGGTCTGGATAGTTCCGAATTTAGGATAAGGAATATTGTTTTCTTTCAGCAACGTAGAGAACTGGCCTCTGTCTTCTGCAAGATCCAGCGCCTTGAAACTCGTACCGATGATCTTGATCCCATAACGCTCCAGTTTCTCCGCAAGCTTCAGCGCAGTTTGCCCTCCAAGCTGTACGATCACTCCTTCCGGTTTTTCATGAAGGATGATGTCATAGATATGCTCCCAGAATACCGGTTCGAAATACAGTTTATCTGCTACGTCAAAATCCGTGGAAACGGTCTCCGGATTACAGTTGATCATAATGGTCTCATACCCGGCTTCCTTGGCAGCCAGCACCCCATGCACGCATGAATAATCAAACTCGATTCCCTGACCGATCCGGTTCGGACCTGAACCCAATACCACTATTTTTTTCCTGTCGGAAGCAACTGATTCATTCTCTCCGTCGAAAGTAGAATAGTAATAAGGCGTTTTGGCTTCAAATTCCGCCGAGCAGGTATCCACCAGCTTGTATACTCTCTTAATGCCAAACTCCTGTCTTTTGCTGAACACTTCGCTTTCCATGCAACGCATCAAATGTGCGATCTGCCGGTCGGCATATCCTTTCTGCTTTGCGGCTACC
>CAYTGJ010000015.1:0-9107 GCA_964437245.1 uncultured Chitinophagaceae bacterium | reverse complement strand
ATTCACGGCTGATGCTATTGATCGTATGCTTCTCGATCTCTTTGTCCAGCAGGTACAATTCTTCGATCTGCTGTAAGAACCATGCATCAATTTTGGTCAGTTTCTGAATCGTCTTGAATGAGATCCCCATATGGAAAGCATCCTTGATATGGAACAATCTGTTCCAGCTCGGATTTTCCAGGCTATGAAGAATCTCGTCCTGCTTAGTCAGTTCTTTACCATCCGCACCCAGCCCGTTCCGTTTGATCTCCAGCGACTGGCAGGCTTTCTGTAACGCCTCCTGAAACGTTCTTCCGATTCCCATCGCTTCTCCTACAGACTTCATCTGTAGTCCCAGTGATCTGTCTGCTCCTTTGAACTTATCAAAGTTCCAACGTGGTATTTTAACGATCACATAATCCAGTGCAGGCTCAAAATAAGCAGACGTGGTTTTGGTGATCTGGTTTTTCAGTTCATCCAGGTTATATCCGATCGCCAGCTTGGCAGCAATCTTGGCAATCGGGTATCCGGTAGCCTTGGAAGCAAGTGCCGACGAACGCGATACTCTCGGGTTGATCTCTATTCCGATGATCTGCTGATAATCCGGGCTCAGGGAAAACTGTACATTACAGCCCCCGGCAAACTGTCCGATCGCATTCATCATTTTGATCGCCTGGTTCCGCATTTCCTGGTACACTGTATCGGGAAGCGTCATGGCAGGAGCCACGGTGATGGAATCTCCTGTATGAACCCCCATCGGGTCAAAGTTCTCAATCGAACAGATAATGATAATGTTCCCGAGATTGTCGCGCAGCAATTCGAGCTCATATTCTTTCCATCCCTTGATGGACTGTTCTACCAATACTTCATGAGTAGGAGAAGCATGCAGTCCGGCAGTAAGGGCAGCATCAAATTTTTCAGGATCGTCTACAAATCCTCCGCCTGTTCCTCCCAGTGTAAACGAAGGACGGATCACCAGCGGGAATCCTATCTCCTGTGCAATTTCTTTTCCCTGAAGGAACGAGGTGGCGGTCTCTCCTTTACAAACACCGACCCCTATCTCCAACATTTTTAAACGGAATTTCTCTCTGTCTTCCGTTGTTTCAATGGCGTTAATATCCACCCCTATTATTCTTACACCATATTTTTTCCAGATCCCTGCCTTATCACAGTCAATCGCCAGGTTCAGTGCTGTCTGACCTCCCATCGTAGGAAGCACACAATCGATTTTATGTTTTTCCAGGATCTGGATAATTGATTTTTTCTCCAAAGGAAGAAGGTATACATTGTCTGCGGTAACCTTATCGGTCATGATAGTAGCAGGATTGGAGTTGATCAGGGTTACTTCAATCCCCTCTTCTCTCAACGATCTCGAAGCTTGCGACCCTGAATAATCAAATTCACAGGCCTGACCGATGATGATCGGACCACTTCCGATAATTAAAACCGACTTGATACTGGTGTCTTTTGGCATTTTGTTGTTTTATTAAGATATAACGAAATTTCTACCTCTGTTAAATTTTGTAAGAATACGCTTTCTTTCTGAAGAAAATTTGATGACCATTCTGCACAAAATTGAGCAAAGGTAGGGCAAAAACACCGTAAACAAAACGAATAATAACATCGATTTGAGATTTCTTGGGAATACCCTGTTTATCTACTGGAAATGAATTAATTGTAGTTTTCCACAAATAATTCACGATAATTGTATTTTTACAATATTTTTTTGTTTCGGCTGTTTTCCCTCAAATCCTTTAATAAACGCTTCTCAAACATTAGGATAGCGAGGTCTTTTATTATAATCTTGTTAATTGATTCAAGCTGATAATTTCAAATCCATGCTGGAGATAAAAAACATCCATAAAAAATATGAAGGCCAGGAAGAGGCGGCCGTTCACAATGTTTCGTTCACCGTAAAAGATGGAGAGTTTTTTACCCTCACCGGTGAAAGCGGCAGCGGCAAATCAACACTTCTTCGTCTCATCAAAGGATTGCAGGATCCTGACAGCGGAGAAATCTGGTTTGACGGAAACCTTGTCAAAGGTCCTTCCAAAAAACTGGTGGCAGGAGAAGAAGGGATCGAACTTGCTCACCAGAACTACAACCTGTTTCCCAGACATACTGTCTACGAAAATATTCAATACATGATCCGGTATTTATCCGAAGAAGAACAGGAGAAAAAAATATCAAGACTACTTTCTGTTTTTCACCTGCATGAATACAAAGACAAGATCCCGGGTACGCTTTCCGGAGGCCAGCAGCAACGGGTGGCCATTGCCAAAGCGCTGTCGGCAGCTCCTAAATTACTGCTGCTGGACGAGCCTTTCAGCAATCTTGATATGATCCTGCGAGCAGAAATCAAAACCGAGCTGGCCGATTATCTCCGCGAAACCGGTGCTTCTGTGATATTTGTCACCCATGAAAGCGGAGACGCCCTTTCTCTCTCCGACCGGGTCGCGGTCATGAAAAACGGTACGATCGTACAAACCGACACTCCGGAAAAAATATATACTCAACCTGCTACCCCTTATGTAGCCTCTTATTTCGGTAACGCCAACCTGATCCGGGTAAAAGATCTCGGAAAACTCCACATCGCTGCTACCAGGGAAATACCGGAAGAAGCAACCGTCTGCATACGATACGAAGATATAGAACTCACAGAACCATCAAGCGCAATGCTCTTTGCCAAAGTAATCCGCAAAGACTATTTCGGGGCCTGCTTCAGGCTGGAAGTACGATTTGAAAAACTCCGGCTCTGGCTCTATACCAATGCCCCGCAGATCAAAAAAGGAGACACCATCCCGCTCAGGATCAATACGGAAAAAGTGCATCTGTTCGGATAGGTATACTCGTACTGCACACCGGTACAGCTTCCGGCGAGCACCCGGCTGATCTTATTCTCCTTTTTTGTACTTTTACAACCATGTATTTCTATCAGACACAACTTTCCCTTCCGGGACACAAAAGAGGTTTTCACCTTATTACGGCGACTGTCCTCAAGGCACTGCCGGAGATCGCTTCTATCAGCACCGGCATGCTCCAGGTATTCATCAAACATACCTCTGCGAGTCTTACCATCAATGAAAACGCTGACCCTACGGTACGAATGGATTTTGAAAGTCACATGAATACACTGGTCCCGGAAAATATGCCATACTACCGGCATACGATGGAAGGACCCGATGATATGCCCGCACATATCAAAGCCTCCCTTCTGGGAAGTTCTGTGATGCTCCCCATCACAAACGGAAGACTTAATATCGGGATCTGGCAAGGGATTTATCTCTGCGAACACCGCGACTATTCCGGCGAACGTGCGATTGTAATTACGGCCTGGGGTGTATAAACCATTTTTTTGAATTGTTTTTCAGTGAATTAGGTTGTACCCTGCCAACTTTTTTTTATTTTTATAAACTATTTTCAGAAAAAAACGTTACTGAAAAGACAACGATTACTTTACCTGAACCAATGTTAAAAAACATTCTCGCATTATTATTCATTATTTCCCAATTTATCTGGAATACTCCGGATTCATTGGAGCGGGAACCGTGGCTTCATACCGAAAAGCAATCTAAAAAAGACATCGGGAAGGAAAGCTCCAAAAAGGAGAAAGAAATCAACCTTAGCTCCTTCCTGAGACATGAGGCGAGGGAGAACAATTCTCTTCCTTACAAACTTCAGCAAGCAACCATTTTCAGTACTGCTTACTACTCCTTCACAGGAAAGCCTTTACTTTTTTCTTATACAAAAGTACCCTTGTACCTTCTCCAGTCCTGTATAAGAATATAGAAGGGTGTTCCATCCCTCATTCATTCTTTACAACATTAATCCCTATGTTTCATTAATATTCCGTCAAATATCATCGCATTGATGACTTCCCGGGAAAAAATAGTTAAGCACTATGTTAAAATACTGTATGGAAATACTTACCAAGGTAAGTTTCGATCCGCATCTTTTTTCAAAAGAAATAAAAAAAGCCTATCAATGGATTACCGTTGAAGAAAAAGCCATTCTTAAAAAATGGTTACGCAATAAATTCGGAAAAGACTCCAAGGATATTATTGAGTCTACGATTCAGGACCTGGATGGTAAGGTAGAGCAAAAACCTCTTACCTGAGTTAGTGAATCAACCTTCAGGAATTATTCTTTCAAAATAAAATATCGAACGCTCCGCCGTTAAAAGAAAGTATAATTCCTGAAGGTTTTCTTAACGATCAGATTCTGCAGTACTGCCGATCTGATGAAATTGTTATTTTTTGTAAAAATCCCGGATCATTCCGGCAATCTCGTTGGTTTCAATCAGGAAACCATCATGACCATACAAAGAATGTACCTCCCTGTAAACAGAGTTTTTTATATGTTCATGCATAAATTTCTGTTCGGAAGGAGGAAACAAAATATCACTGCCGATCGCAAGCAACATAGTTTTGGCGCTGATCCCTCCGAGTATGGTTTCTACAGTTCCCCGGCCACGGCCTACATTATGAGAATCCATGGCATAAGTCAGGTATAAATAGGAATGACAGTTAAAACGCTTTACCAGTTTTTCACCCTGGTACTGCTGATACGAAATTGCTTTAAATCCCTCCCGCTTTTCGATAGTATCTTCGCTTTGGGTCTTCTGGTACGTTTCATACGTTCTGTATGAAAGCAGGGCCATCGCTCTTGCAGCCCCCATCCCAGCTTTCCCGGCCTCCAGGCTCTCTTCTTTCCAGGAAGGATCTGCTTTGATCGCCATGCGCTGGGATTCATTAAACGCAATCCCCCAGGGAGAATGAAATGCATTGGTCGCCATCAAAACAAGATGTTCGATCACATCCGGCTGGCTGACCGCCCATTCCAATGCCTGCTGACCGCCAAGTGAACCACCCAGACAGGTATGTATTTTTTCTATTTTCAAATAGTTACGCAGCAACTCGTGCGCCGCTACCATATCCCGGATTGTAACCTGCGGGAAGGAAAGATAAAACGGTTTTCCGGTAGCAGGATTGATCTCGGTAGGGCCACTGGTTCCATAGCAGGAACCCAGCACATTGGCGCAAATGATAAAATATTCTTCCGGATTGTACAAAAACCCTTCTCCTACCAGACCAGGCCACCAGCTCACCGGATCGGCATTGGCCGTAAGCGCATGACAGATCCACACTACGTTGTTTTTCTCTTTGTTGAGCGTACCGTAGGTAGTATAATGGATGTTTAACTGTGTAAGGGTCTCTCCCGATTCAAATGTAAAAGTACCGGTATATAAATAATCTTTGTGCTCCACTTTATTAATCACTGCTTGCTGCATTCTTTTAAATTTTAATAAACCAATTTCACGTGCTGACAATTATTAGCAGCCGCAAATAAGTTTACCAGATGAAACAACGAATGATACAGAAGAGGTGGAGTGACACCACCCGGAAGAGTTGTAATAAGTCTTTTCAGAATTTTTCATAACATAATCAATTTATATGCTCCCGGTTTTCGGGAAAGGATTTAGCACCTTACTATTTGAGGTAGGTTGCTAGAGGTTCTCAGAGCCTTTCTCTCCCCTCTTCTCTATAAATCAATTACTTAACAAGGAGTAACTGACTTTCGGTATTCAAAAGTACAACGCAAAATTGTATTTACAAATAAAAATGTGGATAAACTTACTTTTTAGCCGCTTAGCACCCTTTTCGGGATATTCGTGGCTGGTCCTCTGTTTCCCTAGCTGGTCCCCTGACCAGCCAGGCAGTGAGAATATCCCAGAGGTTAATTTTAATACGATTCCAGGATACACGATAGAACAGATCCCAGGAACTTATCAAGCTTTTACTGAGTATTCGTATTTCTCCGGAAAATTAAGTCTGTTCCGGATGGACTGGTCTTATGCTCTGAAATCCTGTATCGGGGATCTCTCAAAAGAATCAAGAAATTAACCCCGGACATGTTACGTCATTATAAATAATTATCATAAATACGCTAAATTTGAGGCATGACAAATTGATTTATGGTCTTTGCGAGTTTAATCTTTCTTTTTCTTTTTCTTCCTCTCAATCTTATTCTTTATTACTCTTCGGGCAATAAAAATTACAGAAACTGGCTGCTGGTTTTATTCTCTCTTTTCTTTTATGCGTGGGGAGAACCGGTCTGGATTGCCATTATGATCATATCGGCCTCTGTGGATTATATCAACGGAATTGCGATCGAGCAATACCGGGGTACTCCCTGGGCCAAGGTCGGACTCGTTTCTTCTATCCTGATCAACCTGGGGTTATTGTTCCTCTTCAAATATTCCGGGTTCATCTACGAAAACATCAACATGATCTTCGGCACTCATCTGGACCTGCCTACATTTTCGCTTCCCATCGGGATCTCCTTCTACACCTTTCAGACGATCTCTTACATCATTGACGTATACAAAGGAGAAGTAAAGGCGCAGCGCTCTTATATGAAATATGCTCTCTTTGTTTCCCTCTATCCACAACTTGTAGCTGGTCCCATCGTCCGCTACAGCCATATTGCGAATGAGATAGATCACCGGTCGGTAGACATAAACGATATCAGCGATGGGATCGGACGGTTCTGTATGGGGCTTTTCAAAAAAATCTTTTTCGCCAACATGGCCGGCGAACTGGTAGCACAGTACCTGGACGGAGACCTGAGCACCCTCTCTGTAGGAGCTGGGTGGGTCGGGATCCTGATGTTCTCTCTGCAGATTTATTTCGACTTCTCCGGATATTCCGATATGGCCATCGGGTTAGGTAAAATGTTCGGATTCCACTACCACGAAAATTTCAACTATCCTTATATCTCCCGGTCTGCTACCGAGTTTTGGCGGAGGTGGCACATCTCCCTCGGTTCTTTCTTCCGCGATTATATTTACATTCCGATGGGGGGAAACAGAAAAAATCAGTTCTTCAATCTCTTCGTAGTATGGTTCCTGACAGGCTTCTGGCACGGAGCAAGCTGGAATTTTATTTTATGGGGATTATACTTCGGCTTCCTCGTCGGGATCGAAAAGTTATTTCTGGGAAAGCTATTAGAAAAACTACCCCGCGTCATAGGTCATCTCTATCTCCTGTTTGCAGCACTCGTCGGATGGGCTTTCTTCTACTTCACTGATCTGAGCCGGCTGGTACAATTCGGAGAACTGCTGTTTGGCCGTACCGGAAATCCCCTCTGGGATTTTGAACTGGAACTTGTACTGCAAAATCATATTTTCTGGCTGGTCTTGGCACTCCTTTGCTGTATGCCTGTGTATCCTTACGTACTCTCCCGGCTGAAAAAACAATGGGGCAATAGTTCATGGATCGATTATGCACTCATAGGATTCTATGCATTTGTACTCATTCTGTGTACGGCATTGCTGGTCGGCAAAAGTTATAATCCATTCCTTTATTTCCGGTTCTAAGTATGAATGATCTGACAGAAAAAACACAACCTTTCTCTACCAGCTCCTGGGCTACCATATTGGTCTTCGTATCAATCCTGACCTTAGGAGGTATTGCGTCGCTGATTATTCCCAAGAATAAAATTTCCGAAACGGAGAAAAGAATACTATGCCCTTTTCCAACCCTGACTTTTGAAACTTTTTTCAGCGGAAACTATGCCGACAGTCTGGAACTCTATTATGCAGACAATTTCCCTTTCCGGGAATCTTTTGTTCAGTTCGCCTCCGGCACAAAAGAGTTGTACGGTTATCGTGCGGATGATATAAAGATCTACAACCTTGAACCCCGGAATGAGCAAGCCACCGCAGAACCTGCTCCAAAAACAATTGTACCACCGCACACGGATTCTATCCAGACAAACCATACCGCTCTGGCCCCGCAGGACAGTACCACCGTACTGGACACCCTGAAAAACGAAGGAGAATACGTAAAGTCTGTCTTCATATACGAAGGAAGAGCGTTTCAGGTCTTTGGCGGGACGGCCACTTCCGCCAAATCCTTCTCAGGAATGGTAAACAAATACCAGCAGGCCATCGGGGAGAAGGTACAGCTCTACTGTCTCACCATTCCGACCCCGATCGACTACTATCTTCCTGCTAAATACAAAGGGAAAAGTAGTACGGAGAAAAAAAACATAGACCAGATGTACGCGGCACTGGATTCCGGCATCATTGCGGTTCCGGCTTTTGAGGAACTACAAAAGCACACGGACGAATACCTGTTTTTCAATACAGACCACCACTGGACGGGACGTGGAGCTTACTATGCCTACCGGGCATTCTGTTCCGTGGCAGGATTAATGCCCTACGAACTTTCTCAACTGGAGAAAAAAACAAAAAAGAAATTCCTGGGTTCTTTTTACGGGCTTACCCACGACAAAAGATTAAAAGACAATATTGACAGTGTTGAATATTTCAAGCTTCCTGTGGAGACCAAAGCCTGGTATTATACAGATGCCAAAGCAAAGAAAGGGACTCCGACCACGCTTTATGCAGAGATCGCAGCAGGAGGCAACAGTTACTCTGTATTCCTCGGAGGAGATTATCCGCTCATCAAAGCCACTACCTCCAACAAAACCGGACGTAAAATAATGATCATCAAAGACTCTTTCGGCAATGCGTTTGCACCTTATCTCGCTCTTCACTACGACGAAGTGTATATTGCAGACTACCGGTACTTCAATACCAATATTCCTGACTTTATCAAACAAAACGGAATCACCGATTTTATTTTTGCACACAATACTTTTGTGGCCAATACACGGTATTCGGTAGTAAGAGAAGCCGCATTGCTTAAGTCCTACAGAGGAGATCATTCTCCTGTCAAAAAAGCACCGGCCGACAGTCTTGCGATGCCAAAAGACACTATAAAAAGATAAATTGGTTTGATTTTTGAAATAAATCTTTCCTTAAAAGGTTATATACTTAGAAAGAAGAACGCATGCAGTTTTTAAAACATATTAGTTTTCAGATAGTTTTTCTCCTGTTGGTGATCCGGTCAGCACACTCCGAAGATATATCGGGAGAGGAAACCACTACCCCGGATACGCTCCGTTATTCCTGGCTCAACAGAGAATTAAATTATCTCCAGTTTTATAATCCGTCTGCCCTTTCCGATTTTTACAACAAATGGAACAAAAGCGGAGAAGGCTCTATTACGATCGCTCATCTGGGAGACTCCCATCTTCAATCGGATATTTTTCCCGGTGAG
>CAYTGJ010000014.1:3888-48906 GCA_964437245.1 uncultured Chitinophagaceae bacterium | reverse complement strand
TGTATTGATCGATCCATTTTTTTTCTACCTGGTGTGGGGCATGAGTGGCACCGGGCGCAAGATAGAGGAAGAATGGTTTTTCCGGTGCAGCGGATTTTTGATTGGCAATGTATTTGATCGAACGGTCTACGAGCAACGTAGTGAGGTGCTTCCCTTTGGTGTCTTGTTCCAATGGGTGGGTGTTTTCCACCAGTTGCGGCGTATACTGATCTGTTTCTCCTTCCATGAATCCATAGAAATGATCAAACCCTCGTCCCGTCGGCCAACGGTTGAATGGCCCTGCTTGCGACAGGTCGGCCGGAGGAGTCAGGTGCCATTTCCCTACGGCAAAGGTATTGTAGCCGTTTTCCCTTAGAATCTCGGCGGCAGTAGCTTTTTCAAAAGGAATGTAAAAGGTATGTCCCGGGAAATATAAAGAGCCGCCTACTGTTGGGATATTCACAGAATGGTGGTTACGGCCGGTCATCAGCGCAGCACGGGAGGGCGAACAGATGGCTGTGGTATGGAAATTGGTATAGCGAAGACCGTTGTAGGCGAGGCTGTCGATCACAGGGGTTTCGATCAGTCCTCCAAAAGAAGAGATCGCCCCGAATCCTACATCGTCGATCAGGATCCATACTACGTTGGGAGCTCCTTCCGGTGCTGAGGGATTAAAAACGAACTTCCCCTGCTCTGATTCGGCGATCGTCTTTCCGGTTTTTCCATGGTAGGAAGGTGCCGGACTGTACTGGGCTTTTACGGTGATGCTTAGGCAAGCGGCTAGTGCTGTAAGCTTCCCTGCTTTTATTAATTGGGTAATCATATTCATATTTTTTCTAATGAAAATCAGTAAAGAATCTCCCGGACAGATTGTACAGGAGATCCTTTGTTCTTTATGCTTTGGCTAACTGTGACGTTTCAAACGGTGCTGTTTTATTGACAAGAGGAATTTTTTCATCGGTCACTTCCGGCCCGTTGGCAGAAAGTTCACTCCCTTCTTTTTTAGATTTGAATATCGGCCAGAGAAGTTGTGCATACCATTCTTCCTGTTGGTAGTATTTCAGTCCGTATCCCTCCGGATACTGACGTGTAATAATGCCTGTCCGGAAGATGAGGTCCCATATGAAAAACATATTTCCGAAATTTCCTTTGTAGTGTCCGACTCCGTCATCGGTAGTGTTTGCATGGTGTGCGTGGTGGGTGGCAGGAGTAGAGATAAGATGCTCCAATACCCAGGCGATGGGGTGCAGGATTTTATGGTCATAGAAAAATTTATCCCATTTAATGCTCGAATGAGCAAAGGTAACAATGAGCGATTTTATAACCCGTACGAATAAAGCAGGGAATCCTAGTCCGAGGAAGACAAGTGTAGTAGTGACATAGGTTTGGGAGAAGAAGATGGTATAAATAATGTTCTGACGGGAAGCCATTGCCATGCCCATGTAAGGAGCGGAATGGTGGGTACGATGGAATCGCCATAAGAACGGAACTTCATGGTGAATACGGTGATACCAGTATTGGGTCAGGTCATCGGCCACAGCAATGATCGCAAAGCCCCACCAGAAGGGTACCCAGGAAAAGATACCCGCCAGAGCCGGAAATACGGCTGGAAGGAATTTCAGCCCGAAGAATGCTACGAGAGGGGCGATGATGATCTTGGGAAGTACAAAGCAAACGATGTCCAGGATGGATTCGTTGCGCGTCCATTTTTTTTCGTACAAACCAAAGGAAAGTTCCAGAAGTCCGAGTACCAGTACGATCACTGCTAGTCCCCATTTGCTCAGGTTTTGGAAGACGGCAGTAAGAAATCCCAGGAAAGTTCCTGTCTCGGAAGCGATGGCCTGGATGTTTTTAGGCGTGGCTGTTTCCCAGGGTTTTTGTCCCAAAAGATAGAACGTAAGAAACATCAAAATGATGGGAAGGAAATAAATCAATAGGCTCAATAGAGCATTTTTGAAAATTCGTTTTGTTTTTTGCGGTTCCATTTTAGTAAAGGGGTTATTGTTTTACATTTGATATAACTTGCCCGTTTTCTCCGGCAGGCCTTTGTAATAGTTTATTGGTAAACCATAGTCCTGAAAAAATGATCAGTACCGGGATGAAGTAAATAATAATACCCACCAGGATTTTTTTGCCAAGAATTGAAACGTCGTTTAGCGTCATAGTGATCGTAAATTAGTATGTGTTTAATCTGACTTTCTAGCAATGCTGTTCCGGGTCACTTTTCCTGTACATTTTTGTTTGCACAAAGCTTTCTCTTCTTCGGTCTGTAGCGGACTTTGATTAGCAAAGGCTTCTGAAGTTTGAGTGCCGGAAATAACAGGTAACCCGGAAGTATTTGATACTTCCGGGTAGTCTTTTGACAGGAAGAAAATGCTTCCTGTCAAAAGTAGGATAGTGGCGATGATTCCGTATTTCAGGGGTTTATTGCTCATATGTTTTTTCTTATACTGTTGGATTATTGATCCCACCATAGTTTAGGTGTTTGGTAGTTAGAGGCACCCGGCAGACTGCTGTTGGTGTTTTGCTCACTTTGAGGATAGGGGAATCTTCTTGGGATCTGCCCGCCAGGATTGATTCCTGTAGAACCTCCTACTGCCGGAGTAAGTGCCGGATAACCGGTTCTTCTGTAGTCTACCCATACTTCATGTTGCAGAAAAAGCGCTATGTATTTCTGGGTGATGATGGTTTCCAGATCCGTAGCCAGTGTACCGGTCAGAGTAGCTTTGGCTGTTTTGTAATCATTCTTCTTGATGGTGGTATTGTTGGTGTCAGAAGCACTGGTGATTACTTTGTTAAAGTTGGCATCTACTGCGGCGGTCAGTGCTGTTTGGGCCAAAGGATCTCCGGCGGCAATTCTGACTCTGGCTTCTGCTTCTATAAGTTTAGCTTCTGCAAAGCTGACCAGTACAACCGGAGAGGTAGCCTGACCGTAGTAAGAACCGATCATAGAAAATGCCCCAGGTACCCCGGCTCTTGCGCCTCTGTATACAGGAGGTGCGGAAGGTGCGGTATAAACGGTAGCCAGAGAAGCAATCCGGGGATCGTTCGGAAGGGTTACTGCTTTGGCCGGATCATCTGTTATGGCATTTCCTTTCAATAGATTCACTACCGCGGATCCAAGACCGATCCAGCCGGGACGATTGGTGTTTTGCTGGAAGTAAGGATTGGCATTGGTTTGTGCCGCGCCAAAGGTAACCTGTGCGTCGCCTGCATTGGAAGCAATCCCTCTGTAAATGGCTCCGTTGTATAAGAAGTCAAGCGCTTTTTGAGAAGCATTGACATCTACTTTGGACAGGTGCAGGGCATACCGGGCTTTCAGGGTCCAGGCAGCAGCGATCCAGTTTGCCGTATTCCCCCTGAAAATAAGGTCATCCGAACCAGGAGGAGGAGAAATAAAGGAACCGGTAGGTTTGCTCAGGTTGGCAATTCCGGAGTCGAGCAATGCCTGGATACCGTTGTATACCTCTGATTGAGAATCATACTTAGGATTGATGTTTCCACTTCCCTGAAGTGATTCGGAAAAAGGAATGTCTCCAAACAGGTCGGTCAGCGTACCGTAGGTCCATGCCTGCAGAATCTGTGCAACTCCTATATAATACGGAGCATTGGTCTCTCTGCCTTTTTTGACAACCTGGTTCAGGTTGTGCAGCACGGCCGTGTAGTTGTTGTTCCACACACCATTGAATCTGCTGGGCTGCGCATTGTAGTTGTCATTGGCTACCGCATCTCCGTTGGAACCTGCGGTGTGTTGTACTACCGTGGAAGACAGTAGTCCATCAATCCCCGCAGAAAACGCCAGCGAAGCTTCTGCCCCGGAAAGTATTGCACTCAAAGGAGCATCGTCGGAAGCATTCGGATTAATATTGGTTTTTTCCAGCTTGCAGGAGGGTAACTGAATACCTAGTATAAGCAGTCCTGCTAAAAAAAATCTTAAATGAATTTTATTTTTCATACGATTTGTAGTTATTTCTTTACTGTTTGTCTCGGTTAGAATACTATGTTTAAAGCTGTACCAATGCTTCGTGTGTTAGGAGTGGTCCAGAAATCCATGCCGGAGAAGTTGGACTGTCCTTGTCTTGTCCCCAGGTCAGGATCGGAACCGGTATAATTGGTTGTCAGCAGGAAGTTTCTCGCGGTGAAGGTGAGGCTTGCTTTGCTTAACCCTATCGACTTGATGAATTTTTGAGGAAGTGTATACGTAATGTTCACATCTCTTAATCTCAGCCAGTAAAGGTCTTTTTCTACATATAATCCCGGGATGTCAAAGGTTTTGCGGTACCAGCTCTGTCCGATCACCACGTTTACATCGTTGGAAGCTCCGTCGCTGTTTTTAACACCGTCAAATACATAATTTTCTCCTCTGTTCTCGGTAGAAGCATCCACACCATTGAATACCATCTGAAGTCTAGGAGCATTGAAGATGTCAAATCCATAACGTGCGTCTAACAGGAAGGATAAACTGATTTCTCCGTGTTTTTTCAGGTTCACATTGAATTCGTTTCTCCAGCTTGCGTTGAATTTAGGGTTAGGATCTCCTACTTTGGTAGCAGCAGAGTTTACGATAGGGTATCCATAGTTGGGGTTAGGAGTTACTCCATCAGCCAGAAAAGGATTATCATCAATAACCATTTGTCCCTGATCGTTTCTTTTCACGTCGATGGCATAGAATGTTCCGTAAGCTTCTCCTACCTGTGCTCTTGCATCTACGAATACGCCTCCGAAGGATACGTTTTGTGATCCTGGTGCTACTGAAATTACTTTGCTTATATTTTTAGAGTAAATGACCGTAGAGTTCCATACCAGGCTTTTTGATTTTACAGGGGTTACTCTCAGCGCAGCTTCAATACCCTGGTTAGAGATCTCTCCGCCGTTGATCAGCGTATAGGAGTATCCGGTAGAAGAAGGAATGGATTGTGGAAGGATCTGGTCTTTACTACGGTTGTTGTAGTACACGAAGTCCAGTGCAGTTCTATTGTTAAAGAATCCCAGATCCGTTCCGATCTCCCAGGTAGAGATTCTTTCCGGTTTCAGATTTGGATTTCCTTGTACGTAACGTGCGTCTCCGATCGTGTTGGCATTACTCAGACCTGCCTGGTTGGTGAATGGGAAGGCAATACTACTCTGGATCCATCCGGAAGTGGAAGTAGTATTATAGTAAGTACTTAGTGAATACGGATCAGCATCGTTTCCTACCTGAGCGTAGGTACCTCTTACTTTACCATAAGTCAGTACAGGGCTCTTGATCTGGAAGGCATCGCTGAAAATGAAGCTGGATCCGACAGAAGGATAGAAGAATGAGTTTTTCCCTTTGGCAAGTGTGGAGGTCCATTCGTTTCGTCCGGTTACTTCAAGATACAACCATTTTTTATATCCCAAACGAACGTCTCCGTATCCTGCTACTAGCTCTCTGCGTAGCGTGTTGTTGAAGGTAGCAGTGGTAGAGGCGTTGCTTATGTTGAAATTGCCCGGTACGATCAGTCCGTCTCCTCTTGTGCTGATCTGGTTTCTGTAGGAGTTATAATAGTTGTGTCCTACGATCACATTCAGGTTAAAGTCTTCGTTCAGATCACGGTTTGCTGTGAGGATCACATCGGTGTTATAATCTCTTCTGGTGAACGTAATGTCGTTGATCGTTCCGGCGACTACCCCGGAAGTACCACGGCTGAAACCGCCTTTTCGTACATCCTGATAAGAGTCTATTCCGTAGCGGACTGTAGAGGTCAGCCATGGCAGAATGGTATAGTTTCCTTCCACAAAGCTTAAGAAACGGTTGTTGTCGTCTGTCTGAGGATTCATGTTGAGCGACCAGTAAGGGCTATCCCATCCACGGCCGTTGGCATAGGAACGGGAGTCTCCCCATGGACGGGCAGTAGTAGCGGGCAGCAAATAGGATTCAGGATTGTTGTAAGGCTTGTCCAGTCCGTTGGTGATGTCGAAGTTTGTAGGAGAGTTGATCAGTGCTCTGACTACGTTGGTGTTGTAACCGCCCATCAGTGCACGGTTATTGGAACCGCTATTGATGTAGTTGACACCTCCTGCAACTTTTAATTTTTTCGATACATCGTAGTCCGCATTGAACCGGAAAGTAGTCCGGTAAAAATCGGTGGTAGGAATTACCCCTGTCTGGTACAGACGGCCAAGAGAGGCATAGTAACCGGCTTTGTCGGTATTTCCGTATATTCCCAGATAATAGTTTTGGGTTACTCCTTTTACAAAGAAGTTGTCAATGTTGTCGTAACTGTTTACCGGGACACCGTTAGAGTTCGGGTTGTTCCTGCCTACGATCTGACCGTTTTTGTCAAAATTGCTGGGAAGATTGGAATATGTTAAGGTGTCCAGCAAGGCACCCCAGTTTTCGTCCGAACCAGGTTGTCCCGGAAGAATATATTGCACGTTCAGACCATTGGAAAATTTAGTTTGTCTTGGTTGTAATCTTCTATTGATCTGCTCTACGGTGATCGAATTGGAAAATTCTACTGTGAATTTTTTGTCCGTTTGGTGAGAGCCTCTTTTGGTCGTGATGATGACAGCCCCGTTAGCAGCCCTGATTCCATAAAGAGCTGCTGCAGCAGGCCCTTTCAGTACCGTCAGGTTTTCCACATCATCACTGTTGATGTCTACTCCTCTGTTGGAGGGAGTGGCAAGAGAGAATGCATTACTGATGTTGGGAAGGATATCCTGTACACTGTTGTCTACCGGAATACCGTCTACAATAAAGAGCGGTGCATTATTGCCGAGGATAGACGCACTTCCCCTGATCCGGATATTGGATGCTCCTCCCGGAGAACCTCCTCCGTTGCTGATCTGTACACCGGCTACTTTACCGCTTAAGCTCTGAACAATGTTGGGTTCACGGGCTTTTACCAGGTCTTCACCTTTGACCTCTGTAACGGTATATCCCAATGCCTTTCGCTCATTCTTGATACCGGCTGCTGTTATCACTACTTCGGATAAAACGTTGTCCGGACGCAGGAAGATCTCAAGAGAGGATTGCTCTTCAAATACTTCGACCTCTTTTGATCCGTAGCCAAAATAGCTTACGACTACAGTAAACGGATATTCTGCTTTGGTCTTTATCTCATACGCTCCGTCTTCGTCGGTGAGGACAGCATCCTTGGTTCCCTTGATCTGTACAAGTGCTCCTGCAATGGGTTCTTTAATCTGTTCGTCGGTGATTACTCCCTTCACTATATTGTCTCCATCCTGGGCCATTGCGTTGCTCCCGGCTATCCATATGGAGAGGAATACAAGAGTTACCAATTTTAATTTTGTAAAATGTTCCTTCATAATTATTATCTCTATAGGTTTGGTATATATTAAAATATTTGTGATGACTATGATTATTATATATGTGTTGGTATGTCAGATTGTATTAAGGAGTGGGTGCCACACAACGGAATCCTGTGTGTACCATACCGGTTTCGGGGGTGGACGAAGATTTACCGGTTACTTTGAAGCCATGACAGACTTTGGGATCACATAAGAAAGATCCTCCTTTGGTTAGTTTGCGCATGGCCGGGTCGGACACTGCTTCTTCAGGAGTAGGAGCAATGTCATCGGAGGTCCATTGCCATACATTTCCTCCCATATCGGTTAACCCTAGCGGGTTAGAGCCGAACTGCCCAACCGGACTGGTGGTTAGAAAACCATCGTCCTGTGTGTTTTTTTCCGGGAAAGACCCTTGCCAGAAATTAGCGTGGTAGACGGTCCCGTTTTTCATAGTTTCTCCCCAGGCATATTGACTGGAGGACGTGCCGGCCGAGCGGGCGGCCCATTCCCATTCAGCGGCGGTAGGCAGCCGGAAGCCTTTCCATTTGGCATAAGCATTGGCATCGTTCCAGGAGACCTGTGTTACCGGATGATCTGGCTGTGCCTGTGGCTGATCTTTCCCAAAAGGATAAAGGTAGTAAGCTCCGTCTTTTAGAGCCCATTCTTTTTGGGCAAAATCAAAGATCGTGGAATTTCCGAATCGCTCGGCTTCCGTGATATAGCCGGTCTCTTGTATGAAGGTGTGAAATTCAGCTACCGTGATCAGGTTTTTGGTAATGTAGAAAGATTGGACGGTGGTGTTTTTAGCAACTCCGGTTTCGTAATCCTTGGTCTGTAGTTCTCCGCCGGTCACATAAATCAATGAGTTCACAGGGACACCGGTAGTATCAAGATGAATTGCTTTAGTGTCTGCCGTGCTGGCAGAAATACTTGCTGTGCTGAGAGAGTTTCTCTGATCGTTGTTTTTTTGTTCGCAGGCACTCACTATCAATCCTGTCAGCACCAACCATTGTATCGTGGTTTTAAACAATCCTTCACCTGCCATTGTCGTATTTTTTTTTCAATAAATGTTTTGCCTCGATAAATCTAAACACCGTCCTGTTCTTCGTATCCGTAAGGGTACAAGAAAATGAATCGTCTTTTGCTATAACGGTATTTTGTATTGTCGTTAAATAGTAGGGGTGGAATTACTATTTAAATACTGAATAGTGTGGTGGGGCAACTATCCTTGTAAATACTCCGGAAGCCTGCTGTAGTGGTGGTATTACAGACTGATGCTACCATTGTAAAACATCCTTTAAAGAGAAAAATCTATAATCTCTATAAAGTTTGTGGGGTAAATATAGAAGAAAAAAGAAATCCCTTCCAAATGTTTAATTGAAAAAAAATTTAACACTCCACAAAAGCATTTAATAACTCAAGAAAATACCGGAATAATTAAACTTAAAAGAAACTCCCGGGAACAGGAATGTCTTTATTAAAAGAGTGTGTGCTTCCCAAGAAGGAAATAGTTGTATTCTCTAAGCTGATACAGTATGGAATAAACAGCATTTTCTATCTGGCTGTATTGTGGTGTGCCTTATCAGGGGGACTTTTGAATGATGGGGAATCTCTGTAACTTAGTCCCTTAATACAATTATGGAAGATATTCTCGCAGGGAAATGCGTATATGTGCTGAAAACCGGGAAAAATCACTACAAGATAGGGAAGACCCAGGATCTGCAGCAGCGGCTGGCGGGTTATCATACCCATCTGCCGGTGGTATTCCGGGTGATCCGGCAGTACCTGGCTTCTAATATGGAAGAATTGGAGGAAGCTTTGCATATTACGTTTCAGCATAAACGGGTTAAAGGAGAGTGGTTTGAACTGACTCCTGATGATCTTATTATATGTGATAATATTGCCCGGGGGTATGTTTTTGTAAAAATGCACCGGCAGGTAAAAAAATATAAAGAAATTCAGTACACCGGAAATCCATTGCTCCAGGTGATGGAGGCAAGTGAAAAATATCTTAGAAATTACTCCAAAGTGGTAGAGGATATTAAACTTGGCTTGAGTACCAATGAGATCATAGAATTGTACGAAGGAACAGTCAGCAAAGTAGCCGTGGAAACGGTCCGGAGACTTTTAAAATTACATACTCCTAATTCTGAGTTTATCAGTCAGTGGGTATTTGTGGTCAACGATTTGGAAGCAGGGATGAACGAAGATCAGATCATTGAAAAATACCAGGGAGGAGTTAACCGTACCACTATTCAGATGATCAAGCGTATTTTACATAACCAGTTATACTGATCCGCCGATTAGAAAAATCGTTCTTGTTCTTGTTCCTGTTCCTGTTTCTGTTCCCTGCTCCTGTTCCCTGCTCCTTAAACACGCCCCTCCAAAAAATCTCCTGTTTATTCCCCAGTATGAAACCATATTGTTTGCGCTTCTTTTCCTTTTTATTATTTTAGAGGGAAAAGAAAGAAAAAAATGAGCAATTGTAGTTTTGAAATACCTTTCAGCAGTTCGGCAGCAGAACTTGTTGAAAAAGCAAAAAGATCGATCCTTAAAGCAGGAGGAGAAGTAGAAGGCGATGTAACTGCCGGTACCTTTTCGATCCCTTCTCCTTTGGGAAAAATATCCGGACAATATACAATAGGGCAGCAATCGGCTACTTTCCTGATTACAGACAAACCTATTTTTCTGGGATGTGGGTTGATCGAGTCTACTATTAATAAATATTTATCAGAACAAGCAGTATAGTAATATGAAGTGGTTGGTTTTAATTATGTTCTCGATGCTGCCGTATACTATGCAGGCACAAGACCAAATACTGGGAATTTATTGGACTCCGGACAGAGATGGTAAGGTAGAGTTTATTAAAAGAGGTAACAAATACTATGGGAAGCTGATCCAGTCGGCTAACCCGAAAAAGGACGTAAACAATCCTGATCCTGCTCTTAGGAATACTAATCTGGTAGGTGCAGAATTTGTGAAAGATCTTGTATACGATGGAAAAAAAAGCTGGGAGAATGGTACGATCTATGACTCGAGAAGCGGGAAATCCTATAGCTGTGATATTACTCTGCTCGACAACGGGGATATTAAAGTGAGAGGATATGTGGGCGTCTCGCTGCTCGGACAATCAGTGGTTTTCTACAGAGTGAAGCCGTGAGAATTCTCTTCCGGTGATAATTTTTCTGAAGAGTGGATAAACGTTTTTAAAAGAGTATAAAAAAAAGCCCGTCAATACGAAATGATTGACGGGGCTTTTTTTGCTAAACTAAACTTAAATCAAAAAACTGTTACCAGTTCCGGCAGTGCATTCTTGGAGTACAGTATCCTGGTCTTGAAGCAGGCTGTACGATCACTACTTGCGGGCGTGGTGCTATATAGGAATATCCGGCACCTGCGTTACGATGGGAGTTCATGTGGTATGAATTTCCGCGCGGGTGCTGGGAATGATGTCCGCCCCGGTGGGAGTGTCTGGAATCGTTGTGCTGATGTCCGCGGTCATACTGATGTTTGTTGTGGTGCTGCCCATTCGGAGCAGGTCTGTTTCCCGGCTTTTGTGCACTTGCCTGAACAGAAGAGAAGATAATAGTACCTGCGATAATGCTGAGAAGGATGCTGAACTTTTTCATAGTCGTATAGTTTTAATGGTACATGAAACTTATGTTAAGGGAGATTCAAAAAGGATGCCAGAAAATTTAAGATAGGTCAAAACCCTTTAATGAAGCGGTTTTTGGAGGTGGTATATAATTAAGGTGTGAGAAGAAGGAGTTAGAAAAATAATTTTATCGGAGCGCAAGTTTTATAAAAAGGAGTCGTCTAAAAGGATATGGAACAAAACACAGAACAAAATCAGGATGATGTGCTAAAGCGGCTGGCAGCAGTAAAACCGGTAGATCCCTCACCGTTTCTATGGGCAAAGATCTATCACAGGATCGAAGCCAGAAAAAAAGCAAATGAGTTTATTACTCCTCGTTTGATGTGGCGAATGGCGGCTGTTTTTGTACTTCTTTTGATGGTGAATGTTTTTGTTCTAATCGTCAATCCGGAAGATGCTACCCAGGAAACGGCTCTGGTAGCTGAAGAACTCGGTTTGATCTCCGATAATTATTATGATAACTATTAACAAAAAACGTTATGAAATCAACTCAGAAAATATTGGTGGCAGGACTCATTTTAATGGTGTTGCTTAATCTTTGTACACTAGGGTATATTCTTTTTAAACCAAACCGTGGAGGTCATGGAAAATATGCTCATCGCATGGAAGGAAGACATGGTCATGGAAAATATTTTAAGCAGCGACTGAACTTAACTCCGGAGCAGGAGAGCTCTCTTGAAAAACTAAGAGCAGCACACGAGGAAAAAATGTCTGCCTACAAAGAAAAAATAGAAGGATTAAGAAAACAACGTTTCGAACTCATCAAAAGTGATTCCTTTGATGCTGTTAAAGCAGATCAGATCGCCCTGGAGATTGGAAATGTCCATGCAGAAATGGAAAAACAGGTAGCGGAACATTTCCTGGCCATCAGAGCCTTGTGTACAAAGGAGCAATTGACGGGATTCAATGATTTCATTGATCGTATCAGTGAGCGGATGGCCGGATCGGAGCCAGAAAGATTTGGACAACATAAACGAGGACCGGGTTTTTGATACCTGTATATGACAGCCGATAAAATTCAGATTACCTATGAACAGGATCCGGAGGCATATTTTCAGCGTGTTTATGAACAGTATAAGAGAAAAGTACTGAACACCGCTTTGAATATGGTACACAGCATGCCGGATGCAGAAGAGATCACACAGGATGTGTTTGTGGAACTGTATTTTGGGCTGGAGGATTTCAGGGGAGAATCTCAACTGGGGACCTGGATATACCGGATTACAGTAAACAAATCGCTGGATCTGATCAAAAAGAAAAAAAGTAAAAAAAGATTCGGCTGGCTGACCGGATTGTTTGAGGAAGGATCCGGACGCGAACTGCATGTGATCTCTGATTTTATACATCCCGGTGTATTGATGGAAAATCAGGAGGAAATGAAACAACTGTTTGATTCCATTGAACGTCTGCCGGATAAACAAAAAACCGCCTTGGTGCTTTCTGTTATGGAGCAGTTGAGTTATGAAGAAATCAGTAACGTAATGGAAACCAGTGTTTCATCTGTAGAATCGTTGCTGTTCAGGGCCAGGCAGAATCTTAAGAAAGAAAGTGGGGTGTATCGTGAAAAAAAAAGATGATTCCCCGCAAGTTAAGTTTTCCTTTGTCGTCTAATTACGTTGGTTATAAAAGAAGAAGTAGCTTCAGTTAACTGAACTGCTTCTGTGAAGACGCCGGATTGTTCGAAAGAATGATCCGGTTGTTTTTTATATAACGGGTGATAACTGGTCTGAAGGAGCCAAACTCTGGCTCAGAAATATTTTATTCCTGAGAATCAGTGTTTTGTTCCAGTTCCAACAGAAGAGGGATCAGCGATTGAAACAGCTCGTCCAGTTCGGTACTATAGTTGTTCAATTCTTCTTCTGATAAAGTATGGTTATTTCCGGGATCCATGATCAGCTTTTTTTCTGATACTATAAGAACGAGCAAGACGATTATTTCTTATCCCTTTCCTGAAATATTCCCGGAGTGATAATCCCCCGAAAACCGTACTGTACTGGCTGTATTTTTATGTATATTGGCTGTTTCAAAAATCAAATCATTATGATCAGCTATTCCACTATTATACGTTTTTTTATGACCCTTTCCTTGTGCCTGGGGGTGTTGTATCTGTCTGTGGCACAAAAAGTAAATTTAACAAATCAGCTTTTGTGGAAAATAGAGGGGAAGGGGATGGCGAAGCCTTCTTATCTCTATGGTACGATGCACGTGAAAGATGAACGCGTCTTCAACCTGAGTGATTCCGTCTATATTGGTATTAGCCAGACCGATGTATTTGCCGCAGAGGTGGATATGGATAACGTGCTGGGTCAGATGCTCCGGATGTTTTTCGACAAAGATACTACCGCCTATCTTAAAAAACAGTTGTCAAAAGAAGACTACGAGCTGCTGGATACCAGGGTTCGCAGTAAAATGGGTGTGGGACTGGAAAATATCAACTCGAAAGAAACCTGGATGCTGAGCATGTTTGTCAACGATTACAAGTATGATAAAAGCGAAAATCAGCGGGAGACCTTTCTGGATGCTTATCTCTACGGACTTGCCAAGAAACTGAAAAAGAAAACGATCGGGCTGGAGACTCTGCAGGATTATTCAACGCTTAACAATGAGAAAAATATACAGGAACAATTGAAATCTCTCATTCAGCAGACCCGGCAAACGAACAGTGAAGAAGATTTCAAGACAATACTTTCCATATACGAAAAGGGAGATATGAAAGTAATAGATGATTTCAGAAAAACGTTCCCAAGAGAATTTTCCCGGGATCTCCTGGCAAGAAATGTAACGATGGCCGACCGGATGGATTCTATCCTGCAGAAACAAAGTATGTTCGTTGCAATGGGATGTGCCCATTTGCCCGGCGATAGCGGAATGATCGATCTGTTGCGTAAAAAAGGATATAAACTCAGCCCTGTGACAGCCGTGTATTCAGGAATGGACAAAAAGTTCAGGTACAACGGGGTCGAATATAATTGGAATACTTATACTGAAAAGACCGGATTATTTGAGGTCCAGGCACCGGGTCCTGTGGTGGATTTTCCGCTGAGTATGTTTGATATGCTGGACATGAAAATGTACATGACCCCCGATCTGTACCGGAATACTTTTTTTATGGTACTGACCCTGAATATCGGACGTTCGGTGGCCGCTTCGGATGAAGAAAAAACACTGGACTTATTTGCTTCGAAAATGATAGAGCGGGACAAGTATCAGCTGGTAAGTAAAAAAATGACCGATGAAAACGGGAAAAAGAAATTATATGTACTTCTGAAAACTGCACAGGAAATGTATTACCAGTATGCGATTATGATCCAGGGCTCCAATGTGCTGGCGGCCGCCGTGTCGGGAAACAAGAAGTCCGTCACAGATGAACATGCTAAGAAGTACCTGGGTTCTGTCCGGTTGAATAAGCAAGAGCAGAAGTCTCATGTAGACCTTGCGTTGTATTACGATACGCTTGGAGCGTACGAAGTGCTGATGCCTAAAAAACTCAAGGATATGACACAGACCATAAAAGGAGAAGCGGCGGATGTGCAGATGCGGATGAAATTCAGCACGACCCCTTATATGGGCAATTCATTTTTTTCTACCTGGTATTTGTATAAGGGAGGCTTTCATATCGAAGACGATAGTATTGCCCTGGAGGCTGCTGCTTCTAACCTGAAAGCGAATCCTGATTTTCAGATCCTGGAGGAAAAGTATGTGGTGCACGATCATCAATACAAAGCACTGCACATGAAAGCGATCAATAAAAAGATCGCCTACTCAAGAATGTTGTTTATTACGAAAGGAAACCGGGTTTATCTTTTTATGGTGGTAGGAGAAAATCTTGCTACGCTGGACAATGAGTCTGCGGTTGGTTATTTTAACTCGATCCGGCTGACAGACTATACGTACACTGCGAAAGGAGAATTGTATACACCGTCAGACAGCTTGTTTTCGGTAACGGTATTTGAGACTCCAAAGCCTGATACGGCGATGGCCGGTTATTATACCCAGGTACATTATGAAAAGGCCCTTTCTTATTCGTTCAACGATCCGGCCAGCTCGGGAGCTTATGCGATCACCCGTTTCGTAACGTCTCCGTACTATACGGTAGAATCTCCGCGCCGTTTTTTGGATAGTTTGTATTATGAAACCCGTGATACTACAGAAGGGGAAATCATAAACAGGAAAGAATATGGTGCCGCAGACAACCCTGTGGTAGAGTACCTGGTACGGAAAGGCTACAAAATGAAAAAGCTCCGGTACTATTTCTATAACGATGATGTATACGAGCTGGTTGTGGCCTCGGATGAGCAGGATGTTAAAAGTATTCATACAGAAACCTTTTTTAAATCGTTCCGCTTTACAAAGAAATCTTCTGCGCAAAATATTGATAAAAGCGAACGGTTGCTGAAAGATCTGATGGAAGAAGATACGCTTAAAAAAGAAGCAATAGAGCAGGGCCTCCGGGTCGTTAAGTTTAAAGAAAAACATATCCCGCTTCTCAAGAAAGCCGCCGCTCATTCCTACCAGGAAGAAGAAACGTTTTACCAGCGTAAATCCTATAAAGTACTACGAGCAATGCAGCAATCGTTCCCGAAACAATATCCTGCCCTTGTCCGGGAGATGTATAAAGAGCAGGAAAATAATCCCGAATTTCAGGGTGAATTGCTGAAAAGCCTGTCGCTCGCGGCGGACGATTCTGCTTATTTCTTTACCTTCCTGGAGTTGGTGACGAAGGCTACTCCTTCCCGGAATACATTGGAAACTTATCAGCTACAAGGGTTGTATTCGTCCACTTATGCCGAATATCTGGTGCAAGCTTATGTTTCCTTCCTGAAAGACGACGATTACAGAGCTCTTGCCGTCAATGGCCTGGGTTCCCTGAGTGATACCTCGGAAGGAGTGCGCCGGGAGATCGCCGTCCGGTATGATGAGATAGAAAACTGGATGAATTCCACGATCATGCCGTCTTACCGCAAAGACAGAGGGAGTTCAGCATACTTTTCCTACAGGCTGATCAACCTTGTGGACCTTTTCCCGAAAGAGAAGAAACAGAAATGGTTTCAGGAGTTTTTAAAAGACAAGGACGATTATCTTGTGTATGAGACGATGATTCGTATGATCAAAAATGATCTCCCGGTAAGTGCATCGTTGCTGAAAAAATATGCTTCGGATATCCACTACATTTCTTTGTTACATAGAGATCTTCTGGCCTGTCAGAAAATATCACTATTCCCGAAAGAAAAGCTTACAGGCAAAAATATCGCACTTGGTAACGTAGCCTATCTGATGGACGATGATCTATATGTGACGCAGGCCGCAGTGATCGGAGAAAAGAAGACGGTGCTGAATGGACGCAATGTCACTGCTTATCTTATAAAATACAAAGTAGAAGGAGCAAAAGAATGGTATGTGGCAGTAAGTGCTCCTCCTTATGATCTGGAAAAGAAACGGGAGGCAGGTGAGTATGTATACGATTATACCTATACGGATTATTCATTGCTGTCGTCCAGGAAAACGACCGACGAACATATAGAAGCTTTGCTCAAAGAGCTGGTTCGATAAAGGGACGTCTTTATGCTAAGATGCCAGATACAAGATGCCAGATTCTGGATACGAGATAATAGATAATGAAATCATGCCATGGGGTTGTGAGCCGGATTAGTTTATCTGGCATCCCGGATCTGGTATCTTGTATCTTAGCACAAACTGACCGGAGGTAGATCTTTCCAGTCTTATTTGACCGTTTTCCGTTCGATCTCTCTCAGATTTTCCATTTTCTTATTCCGTAGGAATCCTGTGATGTCTTCAAAATGTTCTTTGATCCTTTTGTTTCCAAATTCAAAGACTTTTGCCGCCAATCCGTCCAGGAAATCACGGTCGTGTGAAACGAGGATCAGAGTCCCGTCAAAGCTTTTCAGGGCATCTTTCAGAATGTCTTTGGTCTTTATGTCCAGGTGGTTGGTAGGCTCATCGAGGATCAGGAGATTGACCGGCTGCAGAAGCAGCTTGATCATGGCCAGACGGGTCTTTTCACCTCCTGACAGCACCTTTACCTTTTTTTCGATCGTATCTCCGCTAAACATGAATGCTCCCAGGATATCTTTGATCTTGGTACGGATCTCGCCGGTGGCAATATTGTCGATGGTCTCAAAAATGGTGATGTCTTCTTCCAGCAGCGAAGCCTGGTTCTGGGCAAAATATCCTATCATCGAATTATGGCCGAGCTGAAGTTTTCCTTCGTAGTCAATTTCTCCCATGATGGCTTTGATCAGGGTAGATTTACCTTCTCCGTTTTTCCCTACAAAAGCTACTTTTTCGCCCCGCTCGATCGTCAGTGAAGCATCTTTAAAGACCACATGATCACCGTATTTTTTTGTCAGGCCTTCTACAATGACCGGGTAATTCCCCGATCTCGGAGCCGGAGGAAATTTCAGGTTCAGGGAAGAAGTGTCTACTTCATCGACAGTTAAAGGTTCTATTTTCTCCAGCATTTTCACCCGGGATTGTACCTGGAGGGTTTTGGAGTACGTACCTTTAAAACGGTCTATAAAAGCCTGGATATCGGCGATCTCTTTCTGCTGGTCGTCGTATGCTCTTTGCTGTTGCTCGCGTCTTTCCTTGCGGAGCTGCAGGTATTGAGTATAGTTTACTTTGTAATCGTAGATGCGGCCCATCGTTACTTCAATGGTCCGGTTGGTAATGTTGTCTACAAATGCTTTGTCGTGAGAAATTACGATCACCGCTTTCGCATTGTTTACCAGGAAATCTTCCAGCCATTGGATGGATTCTATATCCATGTGGTTGGTAGGCTCATCGAGCAGGATCAGATCCGGTTTCTGCAGCAGGATTTTGGCCAGCTCAATACGCATCCGCCATCCACCGCTGAATTCTTTTGTCGGTCTCTGGAAATCTTCTCTGAGAAATCCCAGGCCCAATAGGGTAAGCTCTATTTCCGCATCAAAATTGATCTCTTCAATAGAATAATATTTTTCGCTAAGCTCTGATACTTCTTCGATGATCTTGTAGTATTCTTCCGATTCATAATCGGTACGGGTCTCAAGCTCCTTGGTCAGCGCTTCCATCCTGTTTTTCATGCCAAGGATTTTGGCAAATGCCTTGGAGGCTTCTTCAAATACAGTACAGTTGTCCTCTGTAAGCAAATGCTGCGGGAGGTACGCAATAACTGCATCCTTAGGCGCCGAGACTTTTCCCCGTGTAGGTTTGTCTACTCCTGCTATGATTTTTAACAGGGTGGACTTTCCTGCACCGTTCTTTCCCATCAGGGCGATCCGGTCGTTTTCATTGATGTTAAAGGTGATATTGCTGAAAAGTGCGGAGCCGTTAAACTCTACTGTAAGTGCATCTACTGAGATCATTTGTGTTAAGTAATTAGGGCGCAAAGATACTACATTATCTCCATAACTGCATAAAATATAAATCCCCGGCGCTCAGTAAGAAAGCACTTCGCGTCCGGTGTTTAACCGTTCCCAAGTGTTTCTATCTTTTCTTCCAGCGAAGGGCTGGTGGCAGAATCCTTTTTTTCTTCTGTTTTACTACGGATAAATCCGCCGAGCCCAGTACCTGCAAGAGCATAGAGAAGATGGAATATGACTTCCGGCTGAACTATGGAAGGGGGAATATTGTATTCGAGGGACATAAAATAATTCATGACCATTGAGATACTCCAATACAATCCACCTGCTGCAATGCTGTGGAGTATCCCTTTCTTTTTCGCTATTTTTGCCGTCATATACCCTGCAAATACCAGGGTAATGAACTGGAGCGTCTCTAACAGGTAAATGAATATTTGTTCGTTCCGTTCAACCTCAAAAATGCTTCCCCCCAGCAATTCGGCAAGCAAAAAGGCCTGGGATACGGAAAATAATATCCGGGTAAAGAACAGTATTCCGTATCCCGCCAGGATTGCTTTTATACTTTGTTTCATCAGTGTGCTTTTATTTCAGCCCCAGTTTTTTCGCAATTTCTTTTGGTACTGCATTCTTGTGTACCATGATACAGGTGGTTTTCAGCAATACATAATTTTCACTGGCATAGAAATATCCCTGGCAATCATTACGGTCGGTTCCCCAGGAGTTTTTGACCAGGTAATACCGGGTATTGTGTTGATCACGCGCCATGCCGACAATGTGCATTCCATGGTCGTCTTCCGTGGTGTAATTGTCGAATCCCTGCTGACGTAATTCCTGTGTGATTACCCGTTCTTTCGAAGGTTTGGCAAATAAAGAGTCTTTCTCTGCCTGGGTCATCTCGTCGTATTCTTTTTCCGGTACAAATGCTACACCGTTGGCAAAAGAAAAATATTTTTCACTGACATCGCTTGCCCAGGCAATCCCGTAATTGTTCTGGATGGAATATTCCATGATCTTTTGGAGATCGCCCAGTGGCACGTTGTATACAGCATCTCCCGACCAGTTGTCCGGAATTTCCAGAGAAAACTGGCTGTAAAAAGGATGATGCGAAAAGGAAGTGATCTCAATGTAATTATCGGCATCCAGTCCGAGCGAAGCAGCAAAGGATTTTGGAGTATACTTTTTTCCTTTGTATTCAAACTCAGCAGGGGCTTTGCCCAGGTATACATCGAGTACAGCTTCGTAGGCAGGTTTCCATTTTTCGGTCAGACGCCCGTTTGGATTTTTGAGTACCGCATTGACCATCGCCAGCAATACAGCGTCCATTTCGTTGTGCACATTCTTCCCGTTGAGTTCCGGATTGCCGGGATACACTTCATTCGGCACGATCCCTTTGTCCCGCAGGACATTCGTTACATCATGAAAAACACTGCCCGCCGCAAAGTTTACATGCCCGTGCATCCGTACATACCGGTCTGCTTTCCGGCTGTAGTTATGACGCACGATAAACATTTCCGCAAGATCGTATTCTCCTTTTCCCATTCGGAAAAGCTCTGATTCAAAAAACGAGAGCGCCGAATAACTCCAGCAGGTACCGGATTTGTACTGATTTTTGACCGATGTGGCGTTGATTTGTTTCTCAATTCTGAATTGATAGCCTCCGTTCTTCTTATTCAGGCGGATACTATCCTGTGTCTGTGCGAAAACAGAATGCCCGAGAATTAGAAAAAGAAGAAATGCGATTGTTTTAAATAACTTCATGAATGCTTGATTTATTAAATGAATAACTAAAGTAACCACAATTAATCATTTTCGGAACCCTGAAAAGGCAGGTAATAAAGATTCGGACCCTAAGGTCGGATTCTGAGAAATAAATTGTTTCGAAAAGTTATATAATATGTTATTTTAGTTATATTTATATAAGTGATGGTGTGGTGTTAGAAAGCTGTTCTCTAAAAATATAGTTTAGAATCCTGTCTTTTGATGAATTCCTATGAAAGCTGTAGTCTTCTTTCTCTTTTTCTTCCGAATGATCTTTCTTGTGGTACAACCGTTGCATGCCCAGCTGGTCTCTACCGGTTTCGAAGGGCTTTCGGATGAAGCTGCGTTTACCCGGAATACCGGAGCGGCCAGTTGGGTAGGGCAGGGATTTACCGTTCCCTGGGTCAATGGATTTAACGATGGCAGGGCACAGATTGACAATGCCTATGCCCGGTCCGGGACCAATTCACTCCGGTTGTACTATCCGGCAGGTCAGTATGGGACCGCTAATACAGGCGGACAAGCCCCTTTAATGGTCACTCCGGCGGCGCAGTATTATATGTCTTATTGGCTCAGGTTTGCAGATGACTTTAGCTGGGGAACGACCAGTGAAGGAGGAAAGCTCCCCGGACTGGCAGGAGGAGGCAGGTGCAGCGGATGCAATACCTGTACAGGCAGCAATGGTTTTACGGCTCGTTTGATGTGGAGAGCCGGAGGCCGGCTGGTACTGTACCTCTATCATCTGGATAAACTCAATCCACCTTGCGGAGATGACTTAAGGCTGCAACTGACGCCCGGGATTGATTATGTCGCTCCCAGAGGTGAGTGGATACAGATTATTGAGCGGGTAAAGGTAAATACAGGAACCAATCATGATGGGGAAGTAGAGATCTGGGTAAACGAACAACCTGCTTTGCTGGTCACTGGTATTCAGTTCGTGTCAAACGGAGACCAGGTCGATAATCTTTATTTTTCTACCTTTCATGGAGGCTCTACCGCTGCCTGGGCCCCTGTTACAGACAGTTATGCCTGGTTTGACGATATTAAGATCAGTACCAATTCTTCCGATATATTCACCCCTTTATCTTTGTTGGAAACGGAGAAGGGAGTAGGACGTAAAGAGTTATATAATAATGAATTAGTTTTGTATCCTCAACCTGTCAGGTCGGGTGGACGGATGGAGATCTCGCTAAACGAGCTGGAAAACTGCCGGTTAGAATGGAGAGATGTCTCCGGAAGGATCCTGCACGAAGAAGTCTTGAAAGAGAAAACGGGGTATTTAAATGTTCCCCGGCTTCCTAAAGGAGTTTATTATCTCTCCATGGTCTTCACGTCGGAAGTAGTGACGAAAAAAATAATGGTAGAATAATAATTTTGCTAAATTTTATCGTGTTTTTTATGTGTGAAGGAATATTTGTGTATAAAGTGTAAAAACCGCTTTGGTTTGCAAGAATATTGTTTTCTAAGCGTAAATAATCCTGTATTTTTCAAAGTATTTTTTAGAAATTTTGAGGGGAAATAACTGCTTTTACGCTCTAAATTCATTCATTCACGTAGTTTTAAGGGAAAGCACTGTTTATATACAAAAAAGAAGGGCCTCGCTCTTTTAATGCTCAACTCGGTATAAAAACAGGGCCAATACGATCCAAAATAATAAAGCAGAACAAATAACTTAAAAACTAAGGTATGAACAGAATGAAAATCACGTTTCTGATGACGCTGGTGCTGTTGGTAGGAATGTATTCTTGCGGGAAAAAGGAACAAAGTGATGCCGGTTCCCAGGGGGATAAGGTTGATAGCTTACTGGCTGTCATGACACTGGAAGAAAAAGTGGGTGAAATGACCCAGTTGACCCTCGATTATATATGCAAAGGAGCTCCCTTTGATAATGACAAGGAAATGGTCATCGATCCGGTAAAACTGGATTCTGCTCTGTTACATTATCATGTGGGTTCTATTTTAAATACTGGTACGTATACCCTTTCAAGAGAAAAATGGTATGAGCTGATCAACCAGATCCAGGAAACGGCTACGAAAAAATCGAGGTTGAAAATTCCGGTGTTATATGGAATTGATGCCATCCATGGGGCTAATTATACCAGAGAAGCTACCTTGTTTCCACAGGAACTTGCCCTGGCCGCCACCTGGGAACCTGCTTTTGCCGAACAGGCCGGAGCGATCACCGCATACGAAGTAAGAGGATCGGGGATTCCATGGAATTTTTCTCCGGTACTGGACCTGGGACGCCAGCCGTTGTGGTCCCGTTATTTTGAAACCTTTGGAGAAGATCCTTATCTGACCACCCAGATGGGAAATGCCATTCTGAAAGGATACCAGGGCGATGATCTGGCAAGCCCGGATAAAGTAGCCGCTTGTCTCAAACATTATATGGGATACAGTTTCTCTACCAGCGGAAAAGACCGGACACCGGTGCTGATGCCTGAGCGGTTGCTGAGAGAGTATTACCTGGTCCCTTTTGAAAATGCTATTAAGAACGGAGCACTGACAGTAATGGTCAACTCTACGGAAATTAATGGTACTCCGGTCCATGCCGATTATCACATCCTTACCGAGATTCTGAAAGAGGAGTTGAAGTTTGAAGGATTTGCAGTGACCGACTGGGAAGATATCGTAATGCTGCACACCGTACATCGTATTGCCCCTACTTATAAAGACGCCGTAGCGATGGCGATCAATGCAGGGATTGACATGAGTATGGTGCCTTCGGACATCGATTTCCATAAGTACCTGGTGGAACTTGTGAATGAAGGACGCGTTCCTATGAGCAGAATAGACGATGCGGTCAGAAGAATTTTACGTGTTAAGGTAAAGCTGGGACTTTTTGAAAAACCTGTGTCCGATTATGATTATTATACCAAATTCGGTTCTGCAGAATTTGCAGAAGTAAATTATAAAGCAGCCCTGGAGTGCATCACCCTGTTGAAAAATGATCGTAATGTACTGCCGTTGGCCAAAGAGAAAAAAGTATTGATCACCGGAGTGGCGGCCAATTCGCTGAATCCTTTGAACGGAGCCTGGACACATACCTGGCAGGGACAGATCGCCAAGTACAACCCGGAGGATAAAAAAACGATCCTGCAGGCCGTGAAGGATAAAGTAGGAGAAAAAAATGTCCTGTATGTAGAGGGAACCGATTATGATAAAGACATCAATACGGCCAAAGCAGTAGCAGTGGCCAAAGGGGCAGAGGTGATCATCGCCTGCCTGGGAGAATTACCAGGTACAGAAAAAGTAGGCGATATCGAAGATCTTGAGATGGAAGAAGCACAGTTGAACCTGGTAAAGGAACTGAGCAAAACAGGAAAGCCGGTTGTACTTGTACTGGCAGAGAACAGACCCCGTCTGATCAGAAAGATCGAACCTCTGGTAGCAGCAGTGGTAATGGCTTACCTTCCTGGAAATGAAGGAGGCCGAGCTCTTGCGGAGATCTTATACGGAGATTTTAATCCGTGCGGAAAACTTCCTTTCACCTATCCTAAGTATAGTGGCTCCCTGGTAACTTATGATCATAAGCTTTCTGAACAGAGAGATAAAAATTTCCAGTTCAATGCTTTTAATCCTCAGTATCCTTTTGGGTTCGGACTGAGCTATACGACGTTCTCCTACGCAGATCTTAAATTGAGTGCCGATACCATTGCCGGTTCCGACACCCTGGTGGTAAGCGTGAAAGTGACCAATACAGGAGCTCGCGCCGGCAAAGAAGTGGTACAGTTATACACCCGTGATGACTATGCTACAATCACCCCTTCGGTGAAAAGACTTAAAAGGTTTGAAAAAATAGACCTGGCTCCTTCGGAGACAAAAGAAGTAGTCTTTAAAATAACTGCCGGAGATCTGGCTTTCGTAGGCAATGATCATAAATGGATCACCGAGCCGGGAAGTTTTGGCGTGATGGTGCAGGATCTGAAGGGAAGTTTCTTTTATAAATAAGAATTCCCGTAAATAAAAAACTCCCAAATTCGACAGGATCGGATTTGGGAGTTTTTTATTGTAATGAGTTGCTCAGAGGGTTTGCCTCAGTCTGGTGCGGAAACTATTTTACTTTTTCAGAATTCCTTTCAGCTCATCCAGGGATTCTTCTGAAAGTGGTTTGGTAATGAAGTGTACCACATACTCATTGTCTACGATGCGGTCAATATCTTTTTTGTTATCAGAGCTCGAAAGGATTACGATCTTACACTTTTGCTTGATCTCTTCCGGGAAATTGTCGTATTCAAAAAGAAACACAAAACCGTCTACGATCGGCATGTTAATGTCAAGGAAAACCACACCAGGAACATTCTCCGGAGTGATCTGATTGGATTCCAGAAATTCCAGCGCACTTTTTCCTGAGTTTTTTACAATAATGTTTTTGGAAAAACCAGCCAGTTCGATGATCCTTTTATGAATAAAATTGTCAGTATCATTATCGTCTACCAAAAGAACAGTTTCTGTAAAAAAATCTTTCATATTAATCTAGTTTAATTAAATTCGGCAATGTGACTGTAAATATACTTTTTTCTCCCGGTTCTGAAACTAAATCAATGTTCCCTTCCAGTTTTGTGACTGCTATTTTTACAATATACAATCCCAGGCCAGAACCATATGATTTTTCAGAGGCCCGGTAAAACATTTCAAATATTTTGCTTTGGTATTTGTGGTCAATGCCATTTCCGTTATCTTCTATAACAATGGTAGCATTTTCCGGTCCGGTAATCACCTCTATTTTGATGTAGGATTCGTTTACGATATTTTTGTGATATTTAAACGAATTAGACAGAAGATTGTTGATAATTGTACTTATTCTGCCTGGATCTGAGAAAAATTTAAATTTTAAATCTAAATTTTTAACTATTGCAATATTATGAGCATTTTCGATAAATTTCAAGCTGTTTAGCGATTCATTTATTACTTCTTCGAAATTTATCTCCTCCGGATTGATTTCTAATCTGCTGTTTCGCACAAAACTTGTGAGATCCTTTAAAAAATTATCAAGCTTTGTAATACTGACTTCCATCATATTCAAATATTGAAGCAGGTTTGGATTCTGATTGGATTCTTTCAGCGTGAGATTGATCAGTCCCATGACGGATCGTAGAGGAGCCTTCATATCGTGAGAGGCCCGGTATACAAAACTATCAAGTTCGAAATTTGTATTTAAAAGTTGTATTTCTGTGTTTTTTCGTTCTGTAACATCGTGAAAGTTGATAATAATTCCATTTATTACATTGTCTCTCAGTAAATTTACTCCTACCAGTTCTACATATCGGTATTCTTGTTTAGACCGTCTGGCCCTGATATCGTTCAGGTAATAGTTAGTCCCGGGGTTATCCCGCAGATTGTCCAGGAACTCCCGGTATTTTACCTGATCTTCTTTATGAATGTTGTTGAGTGTGGGTTTCCCCAAGACTTCTCGTTCGGTATAGTTAAGGATTTTAAGTGCAGAAGGACTTACGTAGCGTACATAGTAGTCTGCATCGAGGATCACGATCATATCCGACGAGTTCTCGATCAGAGCTCTGAATTTCCGTTCATTTTCCCGCAGGATCTGTTCTATTTTTTTTCGTTCCGTGATATCCCGCAGGATCGCCTGGTGGCCGCCATTTTCCAGCAGCCGGGCACTGATCTCTACCGTAAACGGCATCCCGTCACTTTTAATGAAGGTTCTTTCGATCATCAGGTTCTGGCGGTTCTTGTCGGTGACACGGGCTACCGTGGCTTTGCTGAGCTCCGGACTGGTAAGGTTCAGTATATTTTTCCGGAGAAATTCTTCTTTGGTATAGCCAAACATTTCACAGGCTTTTGAATTGGCATCAATGATATTGCCGTGTTCATCGGAAAGGTAAATACCGTCAGAAGCCTGTTCCAGCAGTGCTTTATATTTCGCTTCGCTTTCCCTGATCATTTTTTCCGCCAGCTTGTTTTCTGTAATGTCAATGTTGACCCCAAGGATACCGGTCTCATTTTTTTCGGGAAGATAAAAAGGGATTTTAGTAGAGTAGAGGATCCTGGCCAGGGTGCCGTCGGGATGATAGTTATACTCTTCGGGGATCACCCGGGCCACACCGGATTGAATGATCTCCTGCTCGATCTTCCGGAATTCGGCAGCCTGTTCAAAAGGGAATAAATCAAAATCTGTTTTTCCCGTAATGTCCTTGGTTGATTTGTGCTGAGCTTTCAGTACTGTATTGTTTACAAGGATGAATTTGCCGCCGGCATCTTTCAGGTAGATCTGATGAGGCAAGAGGTTGATGACTTTCATGAGCATTTCTTTACTTTGCTCAAGCTGGATTTCCTTATTGGCCAGCTCACTCACGTCAATAATGTTGATCAGTAAATAGGAGCGCATCTCTACTTCCAGGTTACTGATGGAAATGCGTGCCCAGAAAGTAGTCTGCTGCGTAAGATTTTTAAGCTGTGTTTCGATCCACGGGATCTCTTCGGTCTGCAGAGCCATGAGCAGGCTCTCCCAGGTATGATAGTAACCGATGGGTTTGAGGATGGTAGAAAGCGCTATTTCTGTGGGAGGAGAGGTGTGTGTGTCATCCATCAGTTTGCCGGCCTGCAGGTTATAGGCCACGATCTTGTACGAGTTTTGCCTGATCAGAAAAAGGGTATCGCTCGTCTGATTGAACAAGGAAGAAAACAGGTTATCCTTGAACGTGATTTTTTTCTCGCTGATTATCTTGTATTCAAAAAACAGAAGCAATCCCAGGCTTAGGCATATCAGGGCAGAGCTATTCAGGATGATATTTTGAAGAATGAAAGGTTCGTGGAGCAATGATACTATCAAATAGGAGAGGGCAAGCATCCCCAGATAGCCTCTGAGCTGGTTGCGTTGCCGGATAAACAGACAGGATATAAAGGTGGTAAACAGTAATTCTGTGAGGTAGCCGGAATCAAAATGATTGGCATAGGTCAGCAAGACCAGGTAAAAAGTGAATAACGTAAAAACAACCTGAAGAAGAACGATATACTTCCTTTTTATGATATTGAAAAAGATCAGGATGCTAAGCGAAGAAATCAGAAGAACATAAAGGATCCGGAAAGGGGGCGGATCGAAATAAAACATAAAAGGATCGCGGATGAAAAAATGAAGGGAAAGACCCAATAAACAATAAGAAAATAGAATTCCTAAAAGGATATAATCCCGGATTTTTTTCTCCTCCTTGGCATTGTAGGACAATATAAGCCTGGTAAGTGGCATTTTCCTCTGGGTTTAGTTAGGTTAATATATAGAAAAAATCTAAAATTTTATTTATTAAGCTATATTATTCAAGAGTTTTTGATTGTCAGTCTTTTACTTTATTGCGAGCTAAAATTGAATAATTTAGGATCATTCATGAAAAATCGCTTAAAATAAGAATCAAAATCAAGTGTTCTATTGAACGAAATCAGCGCTCTAAGAGTTTAAAAATCGGATGCAAAATATGATTTTTAGTTCGATAAAGAAAATTATCTCTGTCAGACGTTTGAACTGGAAAAACAATATAGTACATTTGCAGCCTTATAAAAAAACGTTTACGTATTAATACCGTAATATTAAAACTATGAAATTATCAGAATTCAAATTCACATTACCCCCTGAATCATTAGCGCTTTATCCTTCTGCGAACCGTGATGAGTCCAAAATGATGGTGGTCGACCGGGCAAAAGGAACTGTTGAACACCGTTTGTTTAAAGACATTGTAGATTATTTTGGCGAGGGAGATGTCATGGTGGTAAACAACACCAAAGTATTTCCGGCAAGACTTTACGGAAACAAGGAAAAAACAGGAGCCAAGATCGAGGTATTCCTGCTCCGGGAACTGAATCCGGAAATGCACCTATGGGATGTATTAGTAGATCCCGCCCGTAAGATCAGAGTGGGAAATAAACTGTACTTCGGAAACGGAGACCTGGTAGCAGAGGTGGTAGACAATACTACTTCCAGAGGCCGTACCATCCGTTTTCTGGTAGATGCCAACGATGATTCGTTCTATAAAACCATCGATTCCCTGGGTGAAACACCTCTGCCTAAATATATCAAAAGAAAAGCGGAAGCCTCTGACAAAGAAAGATATCAGACCATTTATGCAGAGCATGTGGGAGCGGTGGCTGCCCCTACGGCAGGACTTCACTTCACCAAGCAGGTAATGAAAAAACTGGAGATCAAAGGAGTGGAAGTTGCTCCGGTGACACTTCACGTAGGTCTGGGAACATTCCGTGCAGTGGATGTAGAGGATCTTACCAAACATAAAATGGATTCTGAAAACTTTGTGATTCCTGCTGAAACAGCTGGAAAAGTGAACAAAGCACTGGACTCCAAAAAAAGAGTATGTGCCATCGGTACTACTTCGATGAGAGCGATCGAATCCGCCACGACAGCAAACGGAAGACTGAAAGCATTTGAAGGATGGACCGATAAGTTTATTTTCCCTCCTTATGAGTTTAAGATCGGAAATGCATTGCTGACCAATTTCCATATGCCTGAATCAACGCTGTTGATGATGACTGCTGCTTTTGGTTCGTATGATCTGGTCATGAAAGCGTATAAGCTGGCCCTGAAAGAAAAATACCGTTTCTACAGCTACGGAGATTGCATGTTAATTCTGTAGTACCCGAAAGGAGTTAGAATTGTAAAGTTCAAAGGACAGGCTGAAAAATATTGTTTCGCTCTGTCCTTTGAACTTTTTATTTTGTACCCAAAATACCAATTTCATTATGAACGCTTCAGAAAACTATGCGATCATTGTAGCCGGAGGAAGCGGCTTGCGAATGGGATCTGACATCCCCAAACAATTCCTGGAGTTGGGAGGGGAGCCGGTGCTGATGCATACCATCCGGAAATTTCATCAGGCCATTGACGGTATAGTGATCAAATTGGTATTGCCGGAAGCCCAGCAGGAATATTGGAGTACCCTTTGCCGTAACTATAGGTTTGAACTGCCTCACGAGGTTGTAAACGGAGGAGCTTCCCGGTTTCAATCGGTGAGAAATGGCTTGAATAGTATTGCAGGTATTTCCGGTATCGTAGCCATTCACGATGGCGTACGGCCATTTGTAAGCTGGGATATTATTCGTCGGAGTTTTTCCGTAGCCGGAGAACAGGGCAATGCCACGGTAGCTGTACCGTTGAAAGATTCTATCCGTGTGTTGGAAAAGGACCATAGCCGGGCGGTAGAACGAACGGCTTACCGCATTATTCAAACTCCTCAGACCTTCCGGCTGGAACTTATTAAGAAGGCTTTTGAGACGCCTGAACTGCCCGTCTTTACAGACGATGCAAGCGTACTGGAGCATGCCGGACATATGATCCACCTGATTGAAGGATCCTATGAAAATATCAAGATCACCACGCCGGAAGACCTGATACTGGGAGAGGCTTTATTGAAGGGGGCCGCTCGGTAGAAGAGAGGAAATCAGAAGAACAACAGTATACCAATGCTGATTCAGTATATTCGACCTGAAAACCATTTATCCTATGTTGTTATTAGTTTTTGTTACTATTTATATTTACCGCAAGTTCAGCGAACTGGCGATGGAAAAAGACCTTAACAAAACGAAGTGGACTCTGATCGGGACGGGCCTCTACTTAGGCTTTGGACTGGGCTTGCCCTTCTTTATCGGAATTCTGCTCGCTCTGCTGGCGGCCATGGGAGTATATGCAGTGCCTTTCAGTTTTGAGGATAGAGGGGCTAATCTTGTCATTTCTCTTGTATGTTATGGTATTGGTGGCCTGGCGGCTTATATGGCGTACAAGAAGCTGCAATCCTATCCGGAAAAGACCATTGATATTGACAATTTTGCCAGCCACGACCAGCGAAAGGAAGATTAACCATCCGTTCCTGTTCCTATTCCTGTTCCTGTTCCAACAAACCAAGGTGCCGGTCGATCACTTCCCTGGAAAGGATTTCGAGTTTTGGCTGAGGTGCAGACAGGTTCAGAAGATAGCCATTCATGGAATAAAGGTTCAGAAGATCGTGGGTGATGCACAAAACTGTTTTCCCTTTTTCATATACCTGCCGTCCGATCAGGTCAAATACCCGCTTTTTATTCAGGACATCAAGATATTGGGAGGGCTCGTCCAGCAGCATGATTTCTCTCCCCTGCAGTAGCAGTTGTGCGAGCCAGACCAATTGCTGTTCACCTCCGGATAGTTTTAACATATTGGCACCGGCCAGGTGCAGGATCCCTAATTCCTGAAGAGTCGTTTCTGCTTCTTTAAAATCCTGTGTGTGGTAGGATTCAAAAAACTTTTTCTCCCTGAATTTCCCCATGACCACTAGCTCACGAACAGGAATATCGAAATGGATCGTATTTTTTTGATTTAAAAGAGCAGGAGGAGAGGATAAAAAAATCTCCCCCTGGTATGGGAGGAGATTTAAGAAGGCTCTGAATAAACTGGTCTTCCCGGAACCATTATGTCCAATAATCGCTACAAAACCAGGTTGGGTAAGCTCAATAGAAAGATCCTCGATCAGGACTTTCTGAGCGATCGTTAATTGTAGATTTTGTACACTCAGCACGGGCAGAAGCCACTAATATTCGTCTTCGTTGAAGAAGAAATCGTCTTTTGTAGGGTAATCCGGCCATATCTCCTCAATACTCTCATAAGGCTGTCCGTCGTCCTCCAGTTCCTGAAGGTTCTCTACGACTTCCATGGGTGCACCCGTACGCACAGCGAAGTCAATAAGTTCTTCTTTTGTGGCAGGCCAGGGAGCATCTTCCAGGAAGGATGCTAGTTCAAGTGTCCAGTACATAGTTTACCGTTTTTAATATTTCCGCAAAAATAAAATTTTATTCGTGTATACAAATTATTTAAAGAAAAGTTTCGTGTTTGTGGACAAGTATTTTCAGGAATGAGAGAGGGAAACAGCCTTTGCAAGAGATTTATTTATTCCTTTCTCCCTTTATTTTACGATATTTGCACTTTATTTTAAAACTCTTTGGACTGGATGACCTGTATTGGATGGAAATACCGGTAAAGGGTTGTATAACTGTTAAAAATCAGACTAAAAATAAGCGTATATGAGCAACGAGACCATCATATTTTCTATGGCGGGGGTGAGTAAAATTTACCCTCCGAAGAAACAGGTGCTGAAAGATATCTATTTATCCTTTTTTTACGGAGCGAAAATCGGAGTACTGGGACTGAACGGATCCGGGAAATCTTCGCTTCTCAGAATTATTGCCGGGATCGATAAGGATTTTATCGGGGATCTGGCTTTTACCGGCGGGTACAGTGTAGGATTGCTGGAGCAGGAACCACAGCTCGATCCTTCCAAAACGGTAAAGGAAATTGTAGAAGAAGGTGTTCAGGAAATTGTAGATCTTTTGAAGGAATTCGAAGAGATCAACCTTAAGTTTGCTGAGCCGATGAGCGATGATGAAATGACCAAGCTAATTGAGCGTCAGGGGGAAGTACAGGAAAAGCTGGATCATGTCAATGCCTGGGAACTGGATAGCAAGCTGGAGCGTGCAATGGATGCTTTGCGCTGCCCTCCGTCAGAAGCCCTTGTATCCAAGCTTTCGGGAGGTGAAAAGCGCCGGGTGGCAATGTGCCGTTTGTTGCTGAAAGAACCGGATGTACTGTTGCTCGATGAGCCTACCAACCACCTGGATGCAGAGTCGGTACACTGGCTGGAACAACACTTGCAGCATTACAAAGGAACGGTCATTGCAGTGACGCACGACCGTTACTTCCTGGACAATGTAGCCGGTTGGATCCTTGAGCTGGACAGAGGTGAAGGAATTCCCTGGAAAGGAAACTATTCTTCCTGGCTGGAACAAAAACAGAACCGTCTGGCCAAAGAGGAAAAAACCGAATCCAAGCGTCAGAAGACTTTACAGCGGGAGCTGGAGTGGGTGCGTATGGCTCCGAAAGCCCGTCATGCAAAATCAAAGGCCCGTCTCAGTTCGTATGAAAAATTATTGGGAGAGGAAGCAAAACAGAAAGAAGATAAACTGGAACTTTTTATCCCGGCGGGAAAACGTCTGGGAGCGAAAGTGATCGAAGCGGTCAATGTATCCAAGGCTTTCGGAGACAAACTGCTGTACGAAAACCTGAATTTCTCTCTGCCACAGGGAGGAATTGTAGGCGTGATCGGACCAAACGGAGCCGGTAAAACGACTTTGTTTAAACTGATCACCGGGAAACTGAAGCCGGAGGCCGGAACCTTTGAAGTAGGGGAAACAGTAGAAATAGGATACCTGGACCAGGAGCATGATACGCTGGATCCTAATAAAACAGTTTTTGAACTGATCTCAGGAGGTACAGAAACCATGCTGCTGGCAGGAAAGCAGGTGAATGCCCGTGCATATGTAAGTAAGTTTAACTTTGCCGGAGCAGATCAGGAGAAAAAAGTAGGTGTACTCTCCGGAGGTGAAAGAAACCGCGTGCACCTGGCCATGACGCTGAAAATGGGTGCCAATCTTTTGTTGCTCGATGAACCGACCAACGACCTTGATGTAAATACGCTGAGGGCATTGGAAGAAGCCCTGGAAAACTTTGGAGGCTGTGCCGTAGTGATTTCCCACGACCGCTGGTTCCTGGATCGTGTGGCCACTCACATTCTGGCTTTTGAAGGAGATTCGCAGGTATATTGGTTTGAAGGAAACTTCTCCGAATACGAAGAAAACCGGAAGAAAAGGATGGGAGATGTGGAACCGAAAAGAATCCGTTATAAGAAACTGGTAGAATAGCAGGAAACAGAAAATAAACGAAGCGGTTGCCCTTTGACAAAAATGAAAAGTGCAACCGCTTTTCTATAGGAAAGTATATTAGTAATACCGGGAGATGAAAAATATAATAGGGGCTATATTGATTTTTGTAGGGGCAGTGTGCTTTTCCGCCAAAGCAGTCATGGTGAAATTATCGTACCTGCATGAAGTGGATGCCATCACGGTGCTGACCTTGCGCATGTTATTTTCACTCCCTTTTTATCTTGTGATTCTGTTTCTGAACCGGAAAAAGCTGAGAGAAACGCAACACTCTTTAACACGGAAGGACTGGATCAACATAGGGCTTATGGGGGTCTTGGGATATTACCTGGCCAGTATTTTTGATTTTGTAGGACTGGAATATGTGACGGCTGGTCTGGAGCGTCTGATCCTCTTTGTGTATCCTACGTTGGTGGTACTTATTTCAGCGGTCTTTTTAAAAAAGAAGATCGGCCGGGTCGAATACCTGGCCTTAGGATTGACCTATTGCGGCGTATTCATTGTGTTTTTTGACGATGCCGTGGTCGCCCAGAAAAATGTGGTATTGGGCAGTCTTTTTATTTTTGCAAGTGCCCTGACCTATGCTTTTTATCTTGTTGGTACCGGGCAACTGACTCCGAAACTGGGTTCTGTGAACTATACAGCTTTGTCGATGATCGTTTCCACGATAGCCGTATTTTTACATTATGCATTGGTAGCGGATGTTCAGGATTTATTTACGAATAGAGAGGTGGTCTGGCTTGCGGTCAACATGGCTGTTTTTTCAACCGTGATTCCCTCTTTTTTGATTGCCGAAGGAATCCGGCTTATGGGCTCAGGTCCGGCTTCTATTGTCGCCAGCGTAGGGCCTGTCTCTACGATTCTGCTGGCCTATGTATTTTTGGGAGAGTCTTTTGGTTTTATTCAATTCGTAGGAACAATTTTTGTTTTGGGAGGTGTTCTGCTGGTCAGCATTAAGAAAAGAGAAGCCTGAAAATATTGTGAATGAGGAATTTTATTGTTTTAACGCCTGAGACCGGGAAAATCATGTACGAAAAGGGACGTGTACGTATTTTTTTTATACAGGAATCTAAGTAGTAAATTGTATCTTTGTACTAAGAGATCAACAGGATTATAGAGATTAATGATAGATAAATTGAAACATTTTACGCCTTCTCAGATTGTAGAAGAGCTGGATAAATACATTATAGGTCAGCACGAAGCAAAACGAAATGTTGCCATAGCGCTCCGGAATCGTTGGAGAAGAATGAATGCAACAGAGGAGATGAGAGCCGAGATAGTCCCGAATAATATTTTGATGATCGGTTCTACCGGAGTAGGGAAAACCGAGATCGCCCGGAGGCTTGCCAAACTCGCTGATGCACCTTTTACAAAAGTAGAAGCTTCCAAATTTACGGAAGTAGGCTATGTAGGGCGTGATGTGGAAAGTATGGTCCGTGATCTGGTCGAGCAAAGCGTAAACATGGTAAAAATGCAGCGGAAGGAAGAAGTGAAGGCAAAAGCGGCTGCGATCGTGGAAGAAATCATCCTGGATGCGTTGATCCCGCCGGTAAAGAAAAGTACGGGAGCAACGTACGATCCGGACGGAAAGGCTGTATCGCAGGACGATGAAGAGTTGAATGAACGTACCAGAGAACGGTTTAGAGAAAAAATAAAGAATGGAGAGCTGGATGAACGTAAAATAGAGATCGACGTTCAGCAAAGCGCTATGCCGGGAATGGGTGTCATCGGCGGTCCTATGGATGAAAATACCATGATGAATATCCAGGACATGATCGGGGGAATGCTTCCCAAGAAAAGTAAAAAAAGAAAGGTCACGGTAGCCGATGCCCGCAAGATCCTGCTTGATGAAGAAGCATCCAAGCTTATTGATATGGACGAAGTGAAGGAAGAAGCGATCAGAAGAGCGGAGAATACAGGGATCATTTTCATTGATGAGATCGATAAAATAGCTTCTTCTAAAAACAAAGGCGGAGGGGCAGACGTAAGCAGGGAAGGAGTGCAGCGTGATCTGCTGCCGATCGTGGAAGGAAGTACTGTGAATACCAAATATGGGGCGATCAATACAGACCATGTTCTGTTTGTGGCCGCAGGAGCCTTTCATGTATCCAAGCCATCTGATCTGATACCGGAATTGCAGGGACGTTTCCCTATCCGGGTAGAATTAAGCAGTCTAACCAAAGAAGATTTTTATAAAATTCTGAAAGCGCCTAAAAACGCTCTGACCAAACAGTACATTGCCTTGCTGGCCTCAGAAGAAGTAGAACTGAGTTTTAACGATGATGCGCTGGAAACCATTGCTGAAATTGCTTTCCAGGTCAACAGCGAAGTGGAAAATATCGGGGCAAGAAGATTGCATACAGTCATGAGCCTGCTTCTGAATGAATTCATGTTTGAGGTTCCGGATAAGATAGGACCGAATGCAAAGATCCTGGTGACGAAAGAACTTGTACAGGAAAAATTAGCTGGCATGGTGAAAAACCGGGACCTGAGTCAGTATATTTTATAAACCGGACCAGATAATAAAGTAGAGTTTTAAGGAGGGAATACGCAGAGAATTGATCTCTGTGAGGTGTTTTACTTTTTAATAACGTAGAACTTTTAACTTTTGATAGAACGATAAATCAACAACCAATATGAAAATAGTATTACTGGATGTAAAAACGCTGGGAGACTTGAAAGAACTGGATACCCTGAAGCAATTCGGGGAGGTCATCAAGTACCAGTATACGAAGCCTGATGAGGTAGTAGAAAGAATTGGAGATGCCGAAATCGTCATTACAAATAAAGTAGTGATCAGCAAACATGTAATGGATCAGGCAAAAAATCTGAAGCTGATCTGTGTAGCCGCCACCGGTACCAATAATGTGAACATGGTATATGCGGAAGAAAAAGGGATACAGGTGAAAAATGTGAAAGGATATTCTACTCCCGGGGTTGCTCAGCATACGTTTGCACTGATTCTGCACATTCTGAATCATATCACTTTGTACGAACCGTATGTAAAAAACAAATCCTATTCGGCTTCCAATATCTTTACTCATCATGCCTGGCCTATTCATGAGTTGGCTTCTATGAAACTCGGTATTGTAGGGCTGGGTACGATCGGTCAGAAGGTGGCGGAAATAGCAATTGCTTTTGGAGCAGAAGTAAGTTACTATTCTACTACCGGAAAAAATAAGCATAAAAAATTCAAGAGTCTTTCGCTGGACGAATTGATGAGTACTTCGGACATCGTTTCGGTGCATGCTCCTCTTAATGAGACGACGACCAACCTGATTTCCTATTCACAACTTAAACAGATGAAGCCTACTGCTATTCTTATTAATACAGGAAGAGGAGGGATCGTAAATGAGCGTGATCTTGCCAAAGCCCTGGATGAGGAGGTACTAAGGGCGGCAGCGTTGGATGTTTTTGAAAAGGAACCATTACCGGAAGATAATCCGCTGCTTCAGATCCGGAATAAGGATCGGTTGATCGCAACTCCTCATGTAGCCTGGGCAGGAGTAGAATCAAGAGAAAGGCTGGTGGAAGGAATTTACAAGAACATTGAAGAATTTATCGCAGCATCCGGGGAAATAAAAAAATAGTTGGTCCTCTTTAAATTCAGTATATAGGACGATTTTACAGGAACAGTCACTTGTCGGGCATTAGTGCGGCGGGTGACTGTTGTTTTTAGTATTCTGAACGGATTGTTTCTCTGGTTATTGGTTAAATAAAGTCAGGGTTCTGATCTTTATTACTTCGTATTCAATTGGAAAGTTTCTCTGCCAGGGACGTGGAATATCCCCTCCCGTTCTATCGAATATCCCCCCGTTCTATCCGGCACTTACTACAAATTGTTATTATAAAGGAAAGGATTTCTTGTAGGATGATAATATTTTAGTATTTTTGAATCTCTGGAAATGTTCAACTAGCTATTAAGCATTTCTGTAGCTCAAGTTTATACTGATCTTCTTTGATGGTTTACCTCCTTTAAAACGGAAGTAAATCCTCAATGCTGCTATAGTAACTCTTAAACCAATTAATATAATTCTATGATAAAAAAAACTGCGTTAACAGCATTTTTTTTGCTTGTTTGGTTAACCTCTCAGGCAGAAATTAAAATCGGCTCTTCTATTAAAAGAGTAAGCTCTATACATACGATCCGTAATGGAATGACAAGCGGAGGGTTTTATGTAAATGCGGGCTTGTCGATTGCCAGCAATACTTATTTTGGGGAAGAAGATTTCTTAAGAAAGCCTCAACATACCTTTGATTATTCTGCCTCCGGTAGTGATAAGTACATTTCTATCCCTTACAATTTTACCGCCAGAGGGTTGCAGGGAAGTATTGAAATCGGTAATCATTGGGTCTTTCACCGGAGCAAAAATAATTTTTTTTCCATCGGTATGAATGTTTCCTGGATAACATTGGGACTGGGAGGTTTTAACTCCGATCAATTGCCTGCCACCATGAATAATATTTCAGTAACACCACTCAGATTAGGACCCGTCTCTACGTTTGCATTCAAAGAAAAATTTGCGATAGATGCATTCTTCAACGTAGCCCCTACGGCAAATGTGGCATTTGTTCAAAATACTGACGACTATTACACATTTATGGGAGGAGGAATTGTAATGGTTCCGGGACTCCGGTTCAGGTACAGAAAGCTTGCTATAGGAGTGGAAACCCAACATGGGAAATTAACCTCTGATATTTTTGAAGACTCGGAGCTCCTGGAGGCTAAGATGTTTCATACAAGATTTACACTTGGATTTAGATTCTGAAAAATTCGTTTAATGATATTATATAACTGTTTTAAATATGAAAAATAAATTATTCATCCTGCTGGTATTCTTTTCTTTCCTGATCATAAGTTGTAAGAATGAACGGCCAAAAGCGAAAGCAAATTTCAAGTTTGTCTATCTCGAAAATGGAGGCATCTCCTTAAAACATACGGGGATTGGTTTGTTCAGCACTTGGGTGGTAGACAACAAAGATACCATAGCACGATTTGACAAGAATCCTGTTTATTATTTTAAAGAGAATGGCTTGCATAAAGTAAGGTTGATTGTGTATGATGAGGACCAATACTTAATGGGAAGCAATGCGGTCTCTGAATATGATTCTCAGGAACAAACCGTTGAAATATCAGGTGTTCCCAAGAAAGTAAAAATGGAATATCTGAAAATTATTGAAGTGCCGTTCTATGATAAATATGGTGATGCCTGGGATTATGATGGCTCTGGACCTGATATTAAATTTTCCTTGTATTATTATAATGAGAATAATCAATCGGTTGGCCTTTATTCTCCTCAGTACGACAACGTGAGCCGTGCAGATCTCCCTATTGAATGGCCTCTAAACGTCTTGTCGGTTCTTAACGGAGAGAACGATTACCGGATTATTCAGGTGACGGAGAATACGAATTCAAAATTTGCACATACTTTAAATACGTACGATACCTATTTAAGAGCGAATGGTTATCCATCGGTAGCCACCTTTACCAATCCTTATTCGTACGATTTTCGTTATAAATACGAAATTGGATTTAGTTATTACAAATAAAATAGCATTTGGTGTGGTCCGTGGCTTGTCAGGGGACAGGACATGGGTTATTTTAGTGTAGGTACCAAATCATAGACAAGAGCCAATAAAATTTATCCAGGGCAGTTCCCGGTCCCTGATCATAGGGATCGGGTTAAATATACAAGAGGCCGGTTAGATTGTCTAAGCGGCCTCTTGCGTTATAAGAATGATTTTGTCTGTGCAATGGTCTCAGACCGTTTTCTTTTTGCGCAGACTTCTGATGAGGACAATGATTCCGATCAGGATCATGGGAATGCTGAGCAATTGTCCCATGTTGTAGGTCATATCGTTCTCAAACGCTACCTGATCTTCTTTGATGAACTCATATAAGAATCGAAGGGTAAAGATCCAGATCATGAAAATTCCGAAGAGTAATCCTTCAGGCGTACTAGCTTTAAAACGGCTGTATATAAACGCCAGTAGTACGAAAAGAAGGAGGGAAGAGATCGCTTCATAGAGCTGAGCCGGGTGGCGGGGGATTCCCCAGGCTTTGATTACTACTTCGGTTCCGTTCCGTCCCTGTTCACCTACCCGGATGTCGGCCGGATTGTTGGAGAGTAGTATATGTTCACCATATTCCGGAGAGGCGGCGATGGCACGGCGTATATTGTGCTGAGCCATTTCCCGGATATTGCCGTCGCCTATGATTTTTACGTTCATGTGCAGGTCCAGACCTGTAAGGTATTTCCCGTCGGCAGTACTGTCTGCACCGTTTTGTTTTACAGAAATATCGGTGATCTGACCTTTGAATGCCTCTTTGACAAAGGAAGTGGTGGAGTTGACAAAAACGAATCCCTGAGGAGCACTGGTAGGAGTTCCGATGATCTCGGAATTGGCAAGGTTCCCCAGTCGTATGAAGCAGGCTCCCAGTGCTACGGTAAGCACAATCCTGTCCAGTAAATAGAGATAGGACTGTCCGGGATTTTTTCTATGATAGATCCAGATAGCAGTAAGCATTCCTATTCCGGCTCCGTGACTGGCAAGTCCTCCCTGCCAGATATACAGGATTTCGATAGGATGAGCAAGAAAATAATCCGGTTCGTAAAAGAGACAGTGCCCCAGACGAGCACCGATCACCGTAGCAATGATCATATAGGCATTGATGGTGTCGGCTTCGTTTTGAGTACGGCCTTCTATTTTAAACATTTTGCCTAATACATAAGGCCCCACGATAAATCCCAGAGCAAACAAAGGTCCGTACCAGCGTGGAGTCAGACCGCCGATGGTAAAAAGTTCAGGAGTAACGTCCCAGATAATAAAATCGAGCATTTTTTGTAGTTTTCTTAATGATGCAAAGGGCTCTGATGTATATACTTTTTAATTCTAACCCTTCTGCAGATGATCCATTTAAAATACTCCGGGAGAAATTTATGCTGCTGCCAGAGTCAAACAAATATAGGTAAAAGGAAGAGGAATGAGAAATTGTATTTAAAAGAGGCAAAAAAAGGCCCTGTTTTAAGCAGGGCCTTTTAAAATATTGATCAGGATATATTATCCGTGAAGCCAGGCTTTTTTGCCCAGAAGCGTTTCGTCATCTTCTCTGATATCCGGGTCGTCCACACAGCAGTCTACAGGACATACTGCTGCACATTGAGGCTCTTCGTGGAACCCCATACACTCGGTGCATTTATTGGGAACGATGTAGTAAAATTCGTTTGAGATCGGTTCATGCAGGGTTTTAGCATCCATGTTGCTCCCATCCTCCAATTCTATTTCTACCAGGCTGGTCCCGCTGGCATAGTTCCATTGAGCTCCTCCTTCGTAGATGGCAGTATTAGGGCATTCGGGCTCGCAAGCTCCGCAGTTAATGCATTCCTCTGTAATTATAATAGCCATTTTTCTCCTTTTTAGTTAAACGGGTAACTGCAAAAATAAGTACAAATTAACTTTATACAAATCTTGCAGGGTAATTTTTTGATTGGACCATCTTTCTTTTGTACAAGGGAGTAGTCCGGGAAACGCTATAAAACAGTTTTTTTAGCGAGGTAATCCCATTTTTGGCAATCCTTTTCCTCCTGTTTTATTCATCATTTTCATCATCTTTCTCATATCCTCAAATTGTTTCATGAGGTTGTTCACCTGCTGAATAGAGGTACCGCTTCCATCTGCAATTCTTTTTCGACGGTTTCCGTTGATGATATCCGGATTTTGTCTTTCTTTAGGAGTCATAGAATTGATGATCGCTTCAATCGGGGCAAAGGCGTTGTCGTCGATTTCCACGTCTTTCATCATCTTATTCATTCCAGGGAGCATCCCGACAATGTCTTTGATACTTCCCATTTTTTTGATCTGCTGAAGCTGGGTAAGGAAGTCTTCAAAATTGAACTGGTTTTTGCGGATCTTCTGGTTGAGTTTTTTCGCCTCTTCTTCGTCAAAAACCTCTTGGGCTTTTTCCACGAGGGAAATCACGTCTCCCATTCCCAGAATACGCTGTGCCATACGTTCCGGGTAGAAAACGTCCAGGTTGTCCATTTTCTCTCCGGTACTCAGAAATTTGATAGGCTTATCTACCACTGCGTTGATGGAGATCGCTGCTCCACCTCTGGTATCACCGTCCAGCTTGGTCAGAACCACACCGTCAAAATTCAGACGGTCGTTGAAGGCTTTTGCAGTATTTACAGCATCCTGACCTGTCATGGAGTCTACCACGAACAATGTTTCAGAAGGTTTGAGCGCAGATTTGATCTCAGCGATTTCGTTCATCATTTCCTCGTCTACAGCAAGACGACCGGCCGTATCGACGATGACAATTTTGAAGTTATTCTTTTTGGCATATTCAACGCCATTTTTGGCAATCTGAACAGCGTTTTTGTTTTCTGGCTCGGAATATACTTCTACCCCTACCTGTTCTCCCAATACTTTTAACTGATCAATGGCAGCAGGCCGGTATACGTCGCAGGCTACCAACAAGACTTGCTTTCCTTGTTTCTTTAAATAACTGGAAAGTTTACCGGAAAAAGTAGTTTTACCTGATCCCTGTAACCCTGCGATAAGCACTATAGCCGGATCTCCCTTGAGGTTGATGTCCGTTTTATGCCCCCCCATGAGCTCGGTCAGCTCCTCATGAGTGATCTTTACCAGCAACTGGCCTGGAGAAACTGCAATCAGCACTTCACGGCCCATTGCTTTTTCCTTGATATTATCGGTAACTGATTTGGCTACTTTATAGTTGACGTCGGCATCGATCAGCGCTTTCCTGATTTCCTTGATCGTAGCAGCAACGTTAATTTCTGTGATTCTTCCCTGGCCTTTCAGGTTTTTGAAGGCTTTGTCAAGTTTTAAACTCAGGTTTTCAAACATAGTAATTGATCTAATTTTCGGAGGGCAAAGTTAAGTAATTTAGCGGAGGATAAAAACTGTTGCAGGTTATTAAACAGAGGAAAACGGTGAATTTGTAAGCTCTAGTGTTGCTTTGTGATAAAGTACGTTTACCGGATACAAGATGCCTGATACCAGATACTCATAGGCGATATAGTTACCTATTCAATGTTTTTATGAAAATTATATCCGGTATCTTGAATCTGGCATCTTGTATCTGTTTTTGAAATAACTGGTATCTTGAATCGGGAAGCCAGGAGCGGAACCAGATTACCGCAACAACTTCTGCAGCTTCTTCAAGGCTGTCTGGTTATTGCTTTCCAGGATGGTCTGGTGCAGGCTTTCTTTTTCCCGCTGGGTCAGGTGCCAGCTTAAGGTAGCCCGGTTTTTTTCGTAATTATTCAGACCGGTGTATTCGATCCTGTTTTTCTGCCAGTATTCATAACGGGGAATATATTCAAATTCGACCACATCATAAGGCCCTTTGAACCAGCTTCTCGTAAGCTCGATCAGGTTGTCGTTGTTAAAATCCTGGAAGTAGTCCCAGGTGTTGTAAAGACTTCCGATCGGCGTCAATAATTTCTGGGACAGAGAGGTCTGCGCATTTTTTTTGACCGCTATATCTTTTTCCGAATCCCTGATGATGACGAAGACCACTCCATCAGTATTCTCATAGATCCAATCTTTGAAAACGTGGAGAAAACGTACTGCATTAGTGATCCCAAAGTTGTCGGAAAGACCGGCATCCATGATCTCCATCGAAGGATTGCTGGGGAGGTCTACATTGGGAGTGATGTAAGGAAATGTTGCGCTCATTCGCAAGGCGCTTACGAAATGAAGGTTTTCCGCATCCTGTTCTTTGAAAAAACGGTTGAACTCGATTCCTTTTATTTTTTGAGAACTCCGCAGCTGCTCATAAGTGGAAGACATGCTCATGTAGGAGACCGGCTGAGGAGAGATAAACAGCTTACGTCCGTCGTTGATCACAGTAGGGGAAATAATGAGCATCGGGATCGTAGCCTGCTGCTCAGGGACCATGTATTCCTTTACCCTTTTGTTGATCAGGTTTTCCGTGTTTTTGTTTACCTGCTGCTCAAAGGCATATCCTCTGTCTTTGAGGTATTCATATTTCCCGTCACTGAATTTTTGAAAACGGAAAAATATATCGTTGACGACAAGGCTGAAAATGATGGGATTTAATACATCTTTGGCCATGTTGTCGAAATATTTCCGATGATAGGGGTTAATAGTTTCGCCGGTAATTTTCCGGTGGTACAGCTCCCGGAAATAAGCGGCACCGATTAGTCCTCCCGAAGCTCCTGTCATGAGGGACGTTTGGTTCATCAGTTTGCCCGAACAGGCACTGTCTACATATTGCAGGGTCCGTGTGGTCCAGACGGCCGCCCGCTGTCCGCCACCGCTTGTACAGATGAAGATCATTTTAGGTTTCTTATCTGCGGGGAATTTGGCTTTCCAGTTTTCCAGCGTCACAATTGTGCTTTTGATGTCTTTGGAAGTGATCGAGTCGGCACAGAGCTCGGCCAGAGAATAACCGTTGTATTCCGCCGGTTTGGTGTTGTAATTGATCCCCGAAACCTGGTAGGTAGAGTTGATCAAATCGTTTTTTATCAGATAGTTGAGAAGGACAAGAGAGGCGATCAGGAGTGTGACGGACCAACCCCGGAGCCAATAAGAAAAAGCACCGGTAAACATGATGAAGATGGAGAAAAAAAGAATCCCGCTGGCAGCGGCAGGGATCTGAAAATACGGAAGATCCCGGAAAAGCCCCAGGGCAATGATTACTATGATCACGAAAATTTCGACGATGACTGCATTCAGATGGTTCTGGTCGAAAATTTTTAACAACATCTGTTTGTTGTAGCTATTGTATTCCGGCACCCTTTGGATCAGCCGGGGAATGCTTACATAGTGATGCACCTGGTATTTGTTTCGTTTGGCAGTTGTCATTTTCCGGAAAACATTGACACGGTTCATGGCATTTTTCCGGAAGGTACTGTCCAGGTTTCCTGCTACTTCTTTGAAAATATCCTTGTTGGTAAACCGGAAATAGAGGAACAACAGCATGATGGTGACTAAAGCACCTCCTACCAAGGCCGCTACCTCAATAAAGATTTCTCCGGAGTCCTGCTGGCCGTTTTTGAGCTGGAATTTTGTGATCGCGATCGCATAAGTGATCGTGAAGGCTATGGGAATGAGGCTGTTGTTAAGACAGAAATTGGCAAACGGGTGGGCAATTGCCCCCAGGAAGTTGAACCGGTAACTGTCAAGGATGTAGGTAGTAATGTGAAAGGAAGAAATAAAAATTCCCAGCGAGATCCCGATGATCAGAAAACCTCTGTAATCGGTAGCCCCAAGGTATTCGGGATCAAGAAAAAGATAAGGTACGCCCATAATAGTGGCAATGTTTTGGGTCACAAACCCAAACAACAAAGCCCAGATAAGGAGCAGTACCTGATTCTTCTTTATGTTATTAGCCAGTAGCTGAACAGGAAAAGAATAATACAGATTTTCAACTATCTTTTTATATTTACTCATCCATTTTCTTTTTCTTACCTCGAAGTATATGTACGTAATTCCTCCTGGAGTGTTATTTAGACGTTTCGTCTACGTGCCGGGCCAGCTTGGAGCATACCGCTCTTAATTCTTTTGCCATAAAATCATCGCCTGTAGAGTTTTGGATACCTTCTGCCATGCCATCCAGCATTTCTACACAAAAACGTTTCATATCGTAAACAGTCATGTCCTTTGCCCACAGGTCCATACGCATGGTATTGAATTGAGTGTGATCCCAGATCGAGATAGAAATGGATTTCGTTTCCTGAAAATCCTGACTGGGACCGTCAGTTGCCTTCCATAATATTTTTTCCGGTACGTTATTAGTGTCTGTTTCTACTATGAAATTAATTTCTGATTTTTTCATTTTACCTTATAATTTAACCAAAAATAGACTTTATTATTATATATAAAAATAATATAAGGTTCATATTTCTTCTATGTTTTCTTAATTTTGTGAAAATTTAAACATCAGCATTTTGTATAAAATTTTATTAAAACCAATATTCTTCTGTTTCGATCCTGAGACCGTTCATCATATTACTTTTTCCCTGATCCGGTTTACCCACCGTATCCCCGGAGTTCCTGCTTTGTACCGTTTATTGTACAAAACGGAAGACAAACGCCTGGAAAGAAAAGTATTCGGCCTGACCTTTCCCAATCCTGTAGGGTTGGCCGCAGGGTTGGATAAGGATGCACGTCTGGTGGATGAATTTGGGAACATCGGATTTGGTTTTGTAGAGATCGGAACGCTTACGCCAAAAGCACAACCAGGCAACGATAAACCCCGTTTGTTCAGGCTGATAGAAGACGAAGCCCTGATCAACC
>CAYTGJ010000014.1:344-3878 GCA_964437245.1 uncultured Chitinophagaceae bacterium | reverse complement strand
CAATAATCATGGTGCGGAAGATGCGGCACTCCGTCTGAAAAAAAGGAAATCAGGGGTGATTGTAGGTGGAAATATAGGGAAGAACAAAGTCACGCCTAATGAAGAAGCCGTACAGGATTATGAACGTGCTTTTGAAGCGTTGTATGAATACGTAGATTATTTTGTCGTAAATGTGAGTTCTCCCAATACTCCTAATCTGCGTGCCTTGCAGGAAAAAGAACCGTTAAAAGAGTTACTTCGTTCGGTAAAAACAAAAAATCAATCGAAGAAAACCCCTAAGCCAATTTTACTGAAAATAGCACCGGATCTTACCGAAGGGCAATTGGACGATATTATTGAGATCGTAAAAGAGACCGGTATTGATGGCATTATTGCAACGAATACGACCATTGACCGCTCCGGACTGAAAACTTCCCCCGAACGTGTGGAGCAAATAGGAGCCGGTGGACTGAGTGGGAAACCTTTGAGAGATAAATCGACGGCAGTGATCCGATACCTGGTGCAAAAATCAGGCAATTCGATCCCTGTAATTGGAGTCGGAGGGATCCATAGTGCGGAAGATGCACTGGAAAAATTAGAAGCAGGAGCGGTCCTGATCCAGCTGTACTCCGGTTTTATATACGAAGGTCCGTCCTTGATAAAAGAAATCAATAAAGCTATTTTAAAAGCCGGGAAATAGTTAAATTCCTTCATGGAAACTCGTATTCGGTGGACGTTTTTATTTTTTTTACTAAGTCTTCCGGCGCTCCCGTTAGCAGCACAGTACCAACATGTGCTGGACAGTCTTTTACGGACGGATACTTCGGCCGTGATGCGCAGAGTGATGGCCAGCCCCGATCGCTACCGGCTCCAGATCATTTACTCCCAGCTTGATTATTCTGCCAGAATACCGGTACTCCGGCAGTATGATTTCCGGCTTCGCCCGGAAGAATACTTTTATCCGGCCAGCCTGTTAAAACTTCCGCAGGCAGCACTGGCGTTGGAACGGCTGAATAATATGGGAATTGAAGAGGCAGACCGCAACAGCCTGTTGTATACGAATCCTCAGTATTCGGGACTGGGTAAAGACACCAGCCAGTATCCTTCCATTGCACAAAACATCGTTCAGATGATGGTGGTAAGCGATAACTATGCGTACAACCGGTTGTATGATTTTCTTGGACAGGAATATGCTCATTTACGATTGTTTCTGAAGGGATATACGGGTACCCGGTTCTTACAGCGCATGTCTTCGGCTACTGAAGAAGAAAACCGGAGAACAGGAGGCTTTGCGCTGATGGATACTTGCCGGAATGTATTATACAGCGAAGAACCGCTTACCGTACCCCGGAGGTTTACCAATCCTGCACAGAAAGTGATGGTGGGAAATGCCTATTATTCCGGAAGGAAAAAAATAAATGCTCCCAGAAGTTTTGCCTCCAATAATTTTCTTCCCCTGGCGGAAGTCCATCAGATGATGGTCTCGCTGATCTATCCGGAATTTATTCAGAAAGATTCCCGGTTTGAACTGAAGCAGGATGATTATGTTTTTTTGAGAAAGGCTATGAGTATGTATCCCCGGGAGGCAGGAGTAGCCCTTTGGAAAAATGATACGGTGTATTACGATTGTTTCCGGAAGATGCTGTATTATGGCAATTACAAGGGACGGGCCGATTCTACGATTCGCATCTTCAATAAAGTAGGGATGGCGTATGGCTTCATGAGCGATGTAGCCTATTTGGCAGATTATAAAAACAAGGTGGAATTTTTTCTCTCCGCAGTTATTTATGTCAACGAAGATGAGGTGCTGAGTGACAATAAATACGATTATTATTCAATTGGCTATCCGTTTATGGAACGCCTCGGCCGGCTGGTGTACCAGTACGAGCTTATGAGGGATAAGGCCTGTAGGAATCAGAAACTCCAGCCAATGGATTACTGAACAAAGGGGGATGGATACTAGATGCCAGATAAAAGGGAAGAGATTTTTATATCTAGTATCTAGTATCTGGGATCTAGCATCTGTATTTCCCCGGCACATTCAGAAATGATAGAGAATACATTTATCAAAGGGAGCCCAGAAAGCTGTTTTTACGCCCGCTTTTTTGAGGGCAGTATTGGTCCAGGTGTTACAGGTCTGAAACAAATTGTAATCTCCTAGAGCCTCGTAAAAATTATCGTTCACCCCGTCGTAGTGATGTCCCCTTAAAAGCATGAACTGACCTTTCTTGTCTTTGGTAAAGGAATTAAAAATATAGTCGCAGAGGATCAGGTACTGTATTTCCGAGAGGATCAGTTTTTTGGTAAGTTTCCTTTCACGGGGTTCCTCTTCATACAAGGTGACGTGCATGGCACTCCCTCCGAACCCAGGGATGACAGCATCGAGAGCCGTGGAGAATTTCAGGTCTCCCCAGGTAGGAGTGTTGAGGTAAAAACCTTTGTCGCCCCATCCGATTGCTGTCCACGTGTCTTCACTACTGAGCAGGCCAAAGTCTTCAGGATACAAATGTTCGCTCCAGTCATAAAATTTATTTTGTGTCGGTACGACGAGGTCAGTGTGCACACCGTTTGATTTCAGGTAGACTGTAATCCCTTTTTCCGGTTGCCGGGCGAGAAAATTGGAAGGGATCAGCGTGAAAAGAACCGCAAATAACAGGTATAAAACGATCATAAGGAGTAGGGCAATACCCAGGTCTTTTGTAAATCGCAGCAACGATCCTGAAACGGTGATTATTTTTCTTAACATAAAGCTAAGGGAGAAATTTCTTTCGTTCTTCTTTGGATGGAATACGGCAGGCTTCTTTTTTTTCAAAAAGCTTATACCGGTTGTTGGCAATAAGATCGTAACCGAAGTCTCGGAGAAAAGGAGGGAGGAGGAGTAATATATTGAGGAGCTTCCATAGTCCTCCTATTTTGCCCAGTATCCTGATGGCAGCTCCGGATTTGTAATATAGTTTTCCCTCTTCCTGAAATACTACAGTATCGAACTCCTGATTGGGATCAATGCCCAGGTTGGCCGCTGCCGTTTCTCCCTGCAGTGGGGCAAACAGTAGCTTGTCATTTTTATCCCTACGGATAAGGAAGTCTACAAAGAAGTTGCAAAGGCCGCAGACTCCGTCAAAATATACGATGTTCTTTTTCATTAGCTGATCACACTCCAATTGATCTTCTGTTTCCCAGGTTTAGTCAGATTGATTTTAATGCAACGATTTTCCGGAGCATTCAGTTCGGGATCTTTTTCCAGCAGCAGCGATACCAGGTCCCGGGTGTAGTGTACAAGGGCTGCATCTTCCACAAGGTTGACCATTTTAAGGTCCAGTGCTCCGCTTTGCTGTGTTCCCGCAAGATCTCCCGGGCCCCGCAGCCGGAGGTCTACATCCGCGATCTCAAATCCGTTATTGGTTTTGACCATGGTCCCGATTCTTATTTTAGAATCCTGACTGAGCTTGTCTTTGGTCATCAGGATGCAGTAGGACTGATCAGCTCCTCTTCCTACGCGACCCCGGAGCTGGTGAAGCTGGGAAAGCCCGAAACGCTCGGCATTTTCAATCACCA
>CAYTGJ010000014.1:0-334 GCA_964437245.1 uncultured Chitinophagaceae bacterium | reverse complement strand
TGGGGACGTTGACGCCTACCTCGATGACGGTAGTAGCAACCATGATCCTGGTTTCATTTTTTACAAAACGTTTCATCTCATACTCTTTGGCTTCTGAGGTCATTTTCCCGTGTACGATGCTGATGGCATATTCCGGGAAAGCCCTGCTGATACTTTCGTAACCATCAGTGAGGTCTTTCAGATCCATTTTTTCCGACTCTTCGATCAGGGGATAGACGATGTATGTTTGCCTGCCTTCTTCTATTTGCTTACGGATAAATCCAAATACCTGTATGCGGTGACGGTCGTTGCGGTGGAGCGTCTTGATCGGCTTTCTCCCGGCCGGCAGCTCGTC
>CAYTGJ010000013.1:47149-51350 GCA_964437245.1 uncultured Chitinophagaceae bacterium | reverse complement strand
AGAAGACAGTGATCCCATTACCATTGTTGGAAGAAACTATATTCCCTACTGCACTTCCTATTCCTCCCACACCACCGATCATGGTATTGGTACAGGAAACCACTCCTATCCCTGCTCCGTTAGCCTGGGCAGTGAGCTTGTCAGCCTGAAGTCCGACCACGTTTCCGGTGATAAGATTGTTTGTACAGGTAAGAAGGTTGATTCCACTCTGTCCGTTGCCGGAGATAGTGTTTCCAATGATCCTGTTAGTCGTACAATTGCCGAGCTGAATCCCGTTCTGTCCGTTGCCGGAGATCAGGTTGGAAGAGTCGGCGGTGATGCCTCCGATGGTTGTCTGGGTGGCATTATCCGCCTGTATCCCCATGAAGGTGTTTGCTACAGCGGCAGACCCTGCGGCGTTGGTCCCGATATAATTGCCGATGATGAAATTGTTGGAACTATTGGTGATAATAATCCCATGTCCGTTGTTGTTTCCGGAAATGACGTTTCGTTCCGCCGATGAGGTCCCTCCGATGATATTTCCGGAAGAAGCAGCGTTGATCGTGATCCCGTGGCCGTTGTTTCCGCTGGCGGTGATACCGTCCAGGGCCAGCCCGATGTAGCATCCGGTGATTTTATTGCCGGGAGTATTGTAAACAATTCCCATGGCACAGTTGTTTATAGCCAAAGCTCGGATCTCGCTGGCTCCTCCGTTGACAATGAAAGCCATGGCGGGGGAGTTTCTCAATTCGATCACAGGAGCGGGAGCCAAAGGATCGTATCCGCTCTGGCTGGTGCCGTCGATGAGGATGTCATCTGTAATAACCAGTTCAGGGTTCATCAGGATCGTGTGAGGACCTGTTCCCGGAATTGAAAAGTAAATAGTGTCTTTCCCCGGGTTTGCGTTTGCGTCTGTTACCGCCTGGCTGATAGAACCCGGTCCGGTAAAATTGGTAACCGTCACCTGGTAAATAGTCGCTTCGGCAACAGATGATATTCCGACAGCAATAAGAATGGATAAAATACGAAACAGGAGGGTTTTCTTTTTCATGTCAAAATAATGATAAAATATTTTTTATTAATTATATTAAAAAAACAGCTCGGTAAAACTAAAATACCTCTTTATTTTACCGGATAAAAGTAATAAAAACAACTAGGGTAGTTCTGTTTATACGCTTAAAAAGCATCTTTTGTTTCAGTTGGCTTTTAGAAATACATTGATTTACAGGATCCAAAATTAGCTTCACAGAGTGAGGCCAATTTTGGATAAATAACATTGTTTTAAGAAAGCGATAATTGCTATATAAGTACAAAGGGATTCAAAGGTACCCTATTGGATGTACTCAAACCGGGTATATTCCACTACTTTTTTAGGAAGTTTAATTCCTTCGGGTGTCTGGTTATTTTCCAGGAGAGCCGCTACGATCCTTGGCAATGCCATGGCACTTCCGTTTAAGGTATGCAACAACTGGGTTTTCCCGTCTGTTTTGTAACGAAGCTTGAGGCGGTTCGACTGAAAAGTTTCAAAATTACTAACGGAACTTACTTCCAGCCATCTTTTCTGAGCAGCAGAGTATACCTCAAAGTCGAAGGTGAGGGCAGACGTGAAACTCATATCCCCTCCGCAAAGACGAAGGATCCGGTACGGAAGCTCCAGTTTCTCCAATAGTCCCTGTACGTGTTTTTTCATTTCTTCCAGGGCCGCATAAGAGTTTTCCGGTTGGGTGATCTGTACGATCTCAACTTTATCAAACTGGTGCAAGCGGTTTAATCCTCTTACATCCGCTCCCCAGGAACCGGCTTCCCGGCGAAAACAAGGGGTATATCCCGCATTCTTTATTGGCAATTCTTCCGGTTTCACGATTACATCCCGGTACAGGTTGGTGATTGGTACTTCTGCTGTTGGGATAAGGTAGAGATCGTCTTCGTTCATATAATACATCTGACCGTCTTTGTCGGGCAGTTGTCCTGTACCATATCCTGAATCTTTATTGATCAGAATAGGAGGTTGTATCTCCTTATAGCCGGCTTTGTCTGCCTCCTCCAGGAAGAAGTTGATTAATGCCCGTTGTAGCTTGGCTCCTTTTCCTTTGTACACCGGGAATCCTGCCCCTGTGACTTTGTTGCCCAATTCGAAATCAATGATATCATATTTTTTGATCAGGTCCCAGTGGGGTACTGCCTCCGGGGAAAGAGCAGGAATTTCTCCCCATTCGTATACGGTTTCGTTGTCTTCTGCAGATACGCCTGCAGGTACAGAGGAGTGCGGAAGGTTAGGTAGTTTTACGAGTACATTGTTCTGCTCTTCTTCCAGCGGACTTAATTTATCAGAAAGATTTTTCGCTTTTTCCTTTAAGACGGCATTTGTTACTTTCAGCTTTTCGGCTTCTTCTTTTTGTCCGCTTTTCATAAAGGCTCCGATTTCTTTTGCAAGATTGTTGGTTTCGGATAAAACGGAGTCAAGTTCCTTCTGTGTTTCCCGTCGTTGCTGGTCCAGTTGTAAAATCTGCTCTACAAGTTCTTCTGCCTGCTTGAAATTTTTCTTCTTTAGTCCGGCTAAGACCTGTTCTTTATTTTCTCTTATAAAAGAAATCTGTAACATATACTTCTTTATTATATTAGCGATGAACCGCAAAATTATACTATATTTGCCACATTACAGCTTTTTATAAAAAATCGTAATAAATTTTTACGGGATTTCTTGACAAATAGGAGCCTATGATTTATTATTGCAGTACCAAAACAACAATTTGAGCTTTTTAGTAGTACCAAAGTTCATCTCTTTTAGATTAAGTTCCATCTTAACTAAATAATCAAAAAGTTTCTACATCTAACGCTGATTATTATTAATCGTATAACACCTTATAGGAATTGATCATGTACACCATTGAAGAATTGGATGACAAATTATTGTCTGAGTTGAGAGATATTGCAGAATCTTTGGAAATTTCTAATTCCAAAAAACTTCCTAAACAAGAACTGATATATAAAATCCTTGATGCGCAGGCGTTGAAACCTGTTACTAATAATACTTCTGAAAGTAAAACTATCATGAGCAACGAAGAGAAAAAAGAAAACGAATTACCAAGGAAAAGACCGCGTGTAAAGAGAGAGAATGTGAAGGAGGTTGAGAACACCGTTGAAACCAAAGAGATCCCAAAAAGAGAAAATAAATATACTCCTGAAGCAGTAGAAAAAAGCTTTTCATCTTTCGGTACCGATCCCATCGCTGAATTCAATGTTGATTTCGGAGAGGAAAAGGAAACTGAACAGGTGGTTCGTACAAAGCCTGTATCCACACCGGCTTCCACTACGACTCCGGCAGGTGGAGTAGCGCTGAAAGAGTTTGACGGCATCATTGTCAATTCCGGCGTACTGGAAATGATGCAGGATGGATACGGATTCCTGCGTTCTTCGGATTACAACTACCTGTCAAGTCCTGATGATATTTATGTATCTCCTTCACAGGTCAAACTGTTTGGCCTAAAAACAGGAGATACCGTAAAAGGACAGATCAGACCTCCTAAAGAAGGAGAAAAATATTTTGCCCTGCTACGCGTAGAAAGCGTAAATGGTAAGACCAGTGAGGAAATCCGTGACAGGATTCCATTTGAATATCTTACCCCTCTTTTCCCAAATGAAAAACTTAACCTCAGCACTACACACGATCAATTGTCTACACGTATCCTCGATTTGTTTGCCCCGATAGGAAAAGGACAAAGAGGAATGATCGTGGCGCAGCCTAAGACCGGTAAAACGGTATTGCTGAAACAGATTGCCAATGCTATTGCTGCGAATCACCCTGAAGTATATCTGATCGTTCTTCTTATCGATGAGCGTCCGGAAGAAGTGACGGATATGGCCCGTAACGTAAGAGCAGAAGTGATCTCTTCTACTTTTGACGAGCAGGCTGAAAGACACGTAAAAGTTTCTTCTATGGTGCTTGAGAAAGCGAAAAGAATGGTGGAGTGCGGACATGATGTGGTGATCCTCCTGGATTCCATCACCCGTCTGGCCCGTGCGTATAACACAGTGGTTCCTTCTTCCGGAAAAATCCTTTCCGGTGGTGTGGATGCCAATGCCCTTCATAAACCAAAGCGTTTCTTCGGAGCTGCCCGTAACGTAGAAAACGGAGGTTCTCTGACGATCATTGCTACAGCGCTCATTGATACCGGTTCTAAAATGGACGAGGTGATCTTTGAAGAATTTAAAGGAACCGGTA